>CAZPFL010000070.1:5466-21101 GCA_964585785.1 uncultured Rhodospirillaceae bacterium | reverse complement strand
CCAGTCGGGACAGGAGCGATAAACGACCGAGGTCGTGCTGCGGAAGTTCAGCGGCCAGCTCACCATGCTCGACAGCCGCGGCGGCGGCGGCGGGGGCGAGAGCTACCCGCAGGAGATGGCGCCCTCGAGCCCGCCCCGGGGCGGCGACCTGGACGACGAGATTCCGTTCTAGCGCGCCGGGCCCGGACCGGTTTTCTCAACTGCGGGGTGGCCCTTTACCGTCACGCTTCGCTCGTATTTGTCAGCCATGCGGACGCCTCAGGTTGCGCTGATCCGGTTATCGCACTACGGTGGGACCGCGCGGCGAAGGCGACGCAAAGTCGAGGCTGGCCGCCGTAGTCTTTGTGCCCTGATCTGCAGAGGAGGTCTTAGAAGAAAATGAAACGTCTCGTGATATTGGCATCGGTCCTAGCCCTGGGTCTCCTGGGCGCGTGCGCCAGCATGGAGCAGAAAGAACCCATGAAAGAGGCGGCCAAGCCGGCGGCCGCCAAGAAGAAGAAACCGAAATTGCCGCCATCCGGCAGCCCCTTCACCGTGTACTTCAAGAACAACAAGGCCGACCTGACGGAAAAGTCGCATGGCGACATTTTCGATATCCTTCAGAAAGTCACCCGGTACAAGCCGAAGGTCGTCGAGGTCAACGTCTATTCGGACCTGACCGGCAGCGCCGCCTACAACAAGAAGCTGGCGGAAGAGCGCGGCAAGTTGCTTGAGAAGGACATCAAGGAAGCGGGCGCGAAGAAGGTTGTCGTGAACGCCATCGGCGCCGCGGACCCGATCGTAGACAAGAAGGGCAAGGTGGACGCCAACCGGCGCGCGGTTATTTCGTTCAAATAGAGCGAGCAGGTTTTCGAGGGGAAAAAGGGCCGCGATACGGCCCTTTTTTCGTTGCGGCGGCGGTGCAGCGCGGCAACGGAGTCACCTCGCGGACCCGCCCGCCTGTTATTGTTGTGGAATGAATCGGCTGCCCGCTCGTAACATGGTCAGCCGATAGCGGACCGGCACGGGCAGGGCGCGGGCGCCGCCACGGCGCCGGGTGTCGGCGGCGCATACTTTCTTGGGGACGAGGCATTCGATGGAAGAAAAGATTTCCGAGATCATCAAGCCGGTAGTGGAGGTCGTCGCGACCTACGGTCTCAACGTGCTGGGCGCGATCGTCATCCTTATTGTCGGGTTGATGTTCGCCGGGTGGGCGCAGCGCGCGACGCACAAGGCGCTGTCGAAGATCAATCGTCTCGACGCGACGCTGCGCGTCTTTTTTGCGAGCATCGTCAAATATCTCATCATCGTCCTCGTCATCCTGGCGGTGCTGAACCAGTTCGGCGTGCAGACGACCAGCCTGATCGCCCTTGTCGGCGCCGCAGGCCTGGCTATCGGCCTGGCCGTGCAAGGCACGCTCAGCAACGTGGCGGCCGGCGTCATGCTGCTGATCTTCCGGCCCTTCCGGGTCGGCGACTATATCGACGCCGGCGGCCAGTCCGGCACGGTGCGCGAGCTCGGCCTGTTCCTGACCGAAATGAATACGCCGGACAACGTGCGCATCAGCGTACCGAACGCCTCGATCTGGGGCTCGGCGATCAAGAACTACAGCTTCAACCCGACCCGCCGAGTCGACCTCGTCGTGGGCATCGCCTATGAGGACGACATCGGGAAGGCGATGGCCTCGATCAGCGCCGTGATCAGCGGCGACGAGCGGGCGCATCAGGATCCGGCGCCGCTGGTCGCCGTCACCGAGCTCGCCGACAGCTCGGTCAACCTCGTCGTGCGCGTCTGGTGCGAGGCCGGCAACTACTGGCCGCTCCGCTTCGCGCTGACCAAGGCGATCAAGGAGCGGCTCGACGCCGACGGCATCACGATACCGTTCCCGCAGCACCACGTGCACATCGCCAAAAGCTGATCGCCGCGCGCCGAGCGGCGCCGAACGGACGGGTTAGGCGGACGGTGATGTGCGACGCTCTGTCGCCGGCTTAACCCGAAATTTTCAGCGGGTGGTAAAAAACTCCGGATGACAACCCGTTTGTCCGGCGCTATTGATTCGCCGAAATCGCCCCTATTCTTGCGGGCGTTAGGGAGAAATCTTTTCATGCTAGAAATTCGGAAACCGGCGGCAAAGCTCGCCGCGGCAGCCGCTGTGCTGTTGCTCGGCACTGTAGCCGCCTATGCTAAACCGGCGTACAAGCTCGAAATTTCGCTCGAGACGGCCCCCAACCACGTGCGCAATATCTCGGTGCTGGAAATCGCCGATGAGCTCATGAAGCGGTCGGGCGGCAAGCTCGAAGTCAAGGTTTACCACGGCGCGGCCAAGTACAAGGACACCGACGTGCCGAAGGCGCTCAACCAGGGCGCGCTCGACATGGGGCTGCCGCTGACGCTGCATCTCGGCAAGTTCGTGCATGATTTCGACGCGCCGGACCTGCCGATCTTCTACGGCCGCAGCCGGCAGGAGATCTACAAGGTCTGGGACGGCGCGGCGGGCAAGAAGGTCGTCGCGGAGCTGGAAAAGAAGCTCGGCGTGAAGGTCATCGGCCGCTGGATGGATCTCGGCTCGGGCCAGACCTTTTCGATCAGCAAGGAGATCAAGACCGCCGCCGACCTGAAGGGCCTCAAGATCCGCGTCCCGGGCGGCGCGGGCAACAACATGCGCTACGAAGTCCTCGGCGCCAACCCGGTCAAGATCGCCTGGCCGGACGTGCCGCAGGCGCTGCAGCGCAGCACGGTCGACGGCCTTTTCACCACCTACGAGTCCGTCCGCAGCGCCAAGCTCTGGGATTCCGGCGTCAAGTTCGCCTATGAGAACCGGCAGAGCTTCCAGCAGTACGTGCCCTGCATCTCCGGCCGGACCTGGAAATCCTATCCGAAGGATATCCAGAACCTGATCACCACCGTCTGGAACGAGAAGATCGACGCCATCCGCGACAAGGCGGCCGCGCGTCAGGAATCGGCCAAGGCGGATGGGATCAAGAACGGCATCAAGGTCGACGTTCCGACCAAGGCGGACATCGATGCCTCGCGTGCCAAGCTCATGGCCAAGCAGGACGACATCGTGAAGGAGCTGCGGATCGATCCGAAGCTCGTGAAGCTGATCTCGGCGACCCTGTCGGGGCAGTGATCCAGTCTCACGGCCCGGCGCAACCGTCCTCCCTCGGGAGGCGGTTGCGCCGGCGGGTTTAGCCGAAGCCGGTCGTCGGCGCGCATCGCGCGCTTGCCAAGGGGAGGACGGGCCATGTTGGAAAAGATCGAGAATGCGCTGATGGCGCTGTTGTCGGTGATGGCGCTCTTTCTCGTCTGCAAGGAGGTCGTGGTGCGCTATTTCGCGCCGCGCTACCTCACCGATTACGGGCTGGAATTCACGATCTATTTCACGGTCTGGGCGATCTTCATCGCCGGGCCGTCGCTGGTTCGCGAATCGCGCCATGTCCGCGCCGACATCCTGCTGCACCTGATGCCGGTATGGGCTCAGCGCCTGCTCGAGATCCTGAGCCTGGTCGTCGGCCTCGTCTTCACCTGCGTGCTCAGCTACTACGGCTGGCTGATGGTGCAGAACTCGATCTCGCTCGGCGAGACGGGCGAAAGCTCCGCGCATTTCCCGCTCTTTCTCTACTACATGGCGCTGCCCTTCGGGATGACGCTGATGATCCCGCCCTTCATCCGCCGGCTCTATCTCGTGATCTTCCGCTTCGACCCGAAGACGATGCTGGTGAGCGAAGAGCACGTCATCCGAGACAAATAGCCCCGACCGCACCGCGAAACCCCAAAGTCCCGGTCCCCGCCCATGTCGCCCATTCTTGCCATCGGCCTGCTGTTCGTCTTCCTGCTGATCGGGCTGCCGATCTATCTCGCGCTCGGCTTCCTGTCGCTCATCCTGTTCTGGTATGACGCGACCCCGCTGGTGGCGCTGCCGCAGCTCATCATCGACCAGCTCAATTCCGAGACGCTGCTCGCCGTCCCGCTTTTCGTCATGGCGGCGACCTTCATGCAGAAGGGCGGCGTCGCCAAGGCGCTGATCGACTGCGCGCAGGCCTGGGTCGGCCGGCAGCGCGGCGGGCTGGCGCTGGTCTGCGTCATCGCCTGTGCCATTTTCGCCGCCATCTGCGGCTCGTCGGTCGCGACCGCCATCGCCATTGGCTCGGTGCTGATCCCGGCGATGGTCGACCGGAACTATTCCGAGCACTTCGCGCTCGGCACGGTGGGCGCGGCGGGGACGCTGGGCATCCTGATCCCGCCGAGCCTGGCGATGATCGTCTACGCCGTGGTCGCCGAGGAATCGGTGCCGCGGCTGTTTCTCGCGGGCGTCATTCCGGGCCTGATCCAGGCGACCCTCTTCGTCGTCTGGATCATGGTCTACGCCAGGATGAAGAACTATCCGGTCGAGCCGGCGATGCCCTTCCACCAGTTCAAGGCCGTGAATATACGGGCCGTTCCGGCGCTGTTCATTCCGGTCATCATCCTGGGCGGCATCTACAGCGGCATCGTGACGGTGACCGAGGCGGCCGGCGTCGCGGCGATCGTCGCCATTCTCGAGGCGACCCTGATCTATCGTGGGGTGAAGGGGCGCGAGATCGCCAGCGTGCTCGCGGAATCGATCAAGCTGACGGCCACCATCGTCTTCATCATCGTCGGCGCGCTCGCCTTCGGCAACTGGATCACCAGCGCCGGCATCGCCGAGAAGCTCGTTTCCTTCGCCCAGAGCCTCCATCTCAAGGACTGGCAGTTCCTGCTCTTCATCAACATCCTGCTGCTGATCCTGGGCATGTTTCTCGAGGTCTTCGCGATCATCCTGATCGTGCTGCCGCTGATCCTGCCGATCCTCAAGCATCTCGACATCAACCTGGTCCATTTCGCCATCGTGCTGACGGTCAACATGGAGATCGCGCTGATCTCGCCGCCGATCGGGCTCAACCTGTTCGTCCTGGCGTCGATCTCGAAGAAGCCGATCGGGACCGTCGTGAAGGGCATCCTGCCCTATCTCGTCATCATGCTGAGCCTGCTGGCGCTCATCACCTACGTGCCGGCGATCTCGATGTGGCTGCCTGACATCGTCTACGGCAAGCCGAAATAAGAAAATACTTATAAAACAAAGATATACGACGATATATTAAACCTCCGGCGGGGCGTCTGGCGGCCCCTCGGCGGGGCGCGTGCAGGGCCATCCGTTAACACTCTGTTAACCGGGGACGGGGTCTACTCGGCTATCCGCGCGGCCGGTCTGCCCGCCCCGAAAAGCGCGGTGACGGCCCCGCACCGGGCCGCGCCGCCGGGACGAGACCTCCGCGCTTTGCGCTGTCCGCACCGTTCGCCGGGCAGCGGATCACGTCGAGGAGGGAACCGATGAACTGCAAAGCGATTATCGCTGCGACCGGCATGCTCGCGCTGTTGGGCGCGTGCGATACGATGTCCGAGTGGGGTAACAATGTTTCGGACTCGATGTCGGAGTTCGGCGGAAAGGTGAAAAGCGCCTTCACCGGCGACGAAGCCCAACAGGACAAGTATGTCGTCTATTTCAAGTCCAATTCGACCAGCCTGACCAAGTCCTCGGAAGACACCCTGAACAAGGCGATGGGCGCCATCCAGGAGGACAAGGTCGGCAAGGCCCGCGTCGTCGCCTATACCGACAGCCGCGGCAGCCTGAAGTACAACCAGCAGCTTTCGATGCGCCGCGCCGAATCGATCAAGCAAAAGCTGTCGAAGGCCGGCGTGGGCTCCGTCGAGGTTGCCGGGGCCGGCGAGGCGCCGGCGGCCGACAACGCCTCCGGCGAGCAAGCGCGCCGCGCCGAGATCTATTTGATGCGATAGGCTAATTTGGCCTGACATGGGACGGGGAACCGGGACTGCCGGTTCCCCGTCTTCCTTTGCCCGGCCGGCCTCCGCGAGAGACCTCGCCGCATTGTTCCGGGCCGCCGTGTCTGCTACATTCCGCACTGCAAAATGGCCCATTCGGCCGATTGATCCCGGGAACGATTCCTGTCCCTTTTTTCGGATTGACCAAGCGCCTTGAGCACGACGCCTAGCGGCGAGAAGCCGTTCGACATCACCCAGATCAATATCGAGGAGGAGATGAAGCGCTCCTACCTCGATTACGCGATGAGCGTGATCGTGGCTCGGGCGCTGCCTGACGTGCGCGACGGGCTCAAGCCGGTGCACCGCCGCATCCTCTTCTCGATGCATGAGAACGGCTATGATTCCTCGAAGCCGTACCGCAAGTCGGCTCGCATCGTCGGCGACGTCATGGGCAAATACCATCCGCATGGCGACCAAGCGATCTACGACGCCATGGTCCGCATGGCCCAGGACTTCTCCATGCGGCTGCAGCTGATCGACGGCCAGGGCAATTTCGGCTCGATGGACGGCGACCCCGCGGCGGCCATGCGCTACACCGAAGCGCGGCTGGCCAAGGCGGCGGAATCGCTGATCGACGACATCGACAAGGAAACCGTCGATTTCCAGGCGAACTACGACGAATCCTCGAAAGAGCCGACGGTCCTGCCGGCGCGCTTCCCGAACCTGCTGGTCAACGGGGCGGGCGGCATCGCGGTCGGCATGGCGACCAACATCCCGCCGCATAACCTGGGCGAGGTGATCGACGCCTGCCTGGCCTATCTCGATAATCCCGGAATTTCGGTCGAGGAGCTGATCGAGATCATCCCGGGACCGGATTTCCCGACCGGGGCGCTGATCCTCGGCCGCGCCGGCATCCGCGCCGCCTATCACACCGGGCGCGGCTCGGTCGTCATGCGCGGCCGGACCCATGTCGAGACGGTCGGCAAGGATCGCGAAGCCATCGTCGTCACCGAGATCCCCTATCAGGTCAACAAGGCGCGCATGCTCGAGCGCATCGCCGAGCTGGTGCGGGACAAGACGATCGAGGGCATTTCCGACCTCCGCGACGAGTCCGACCGGGACGGCGTGCGCGTCGTCGTAGAGCTGAGGCGCGACGCCATGGCCGACGTCGTGCTGGCCCAGCTCTTCCGCTTCTCGCCGCTGCAGACGAGCTTCGGCGTCAACATGCTGGCGCTCGACGGCGGCCGGCCGCTGATGATGACGCTGCGCGACATCATCGCCGCCTTCATCCGCTTCCGCGAGGAGGTGGTCACCCGGCGGACCGTCTTCCTGCTGCGCAAGGCCCGCGAGCGCGCCCATATCCTGGCCGGGCTCCTGGTCGCCATCAACAACATCGATCCGGTGATCGCGCTGATCCGCGCGGCGCCCGACCCGGCGACCGCGCGCCAGCAGTTGATGGAGCGCGACTGGCCGGCGACCGACGTCGAGCCGTTCATCCGCCTGATCGACGATCCGGGCCACAAGGTGATCGACGGCAGCTACCGCCTGTCGGAAGCCCAGGCGCGCGCCATCCTCGACCTGCGCCTGCAGCGCCTGACCGGCCTGGAGCGCGACAAGCTCGTCGCCGAGACCAAGGAGATCGCGGGCCAGATCGAGGAATACCTCGCAATCCTGCAGTCGCGCGAGAAGCTGCTCGGCGTCATCCGGGTCGAGCTCGACGAGATGCGCACCGCCTATGCGAACGACCGCCGCACGACGATCGAGGATCTCGAGTTCGAGCAGGATATCGAGGACCTGATCCAGCGCGAGGACATGGTCGTCACGGTGACCCATAGCGGCTACATCAAGCGGGTGCCGCTCTCGACCTACCGCGCGCAGCGGCGCGGCGGCAAGGGCCGCGCCGGGATGAGCACGCGCGAAGGCGATTTCGTCAGCCGCGTCTTCGTGACCTCGACCCATACGCGGGTGCTGTTCTTTTCGACCCGCGGCATCGTCTACGACCTCAAGGTCTACAAGCTGCCGCTAGGCAGCCCGCAGGCGCGCGGCAAGGCGATGGTCAACCTGCTGCCGCTGGCGGAAGGCGAGACCATCTCGACCGTGCTGCCCCTGCCCGAGGACGAGAGCGAGGTCGCCGACAGCTTCATCATGTTCGCGACCTCGGGCGGCAACGTGCGCCGTAACCGGCTGACCGACTTCGTCAATATCAAGGCGAACGGCAAGATCGCCATGAAGCTGCAGGACGACGAGCGGCTGGTCAACGTGCGCATCTGCGCCGAGAGCCAGGACGTGCTGCTGGCCACCAAGGACGGCATGTGCATCCGTTTCCCGGTGACCGACGTGCGGGTCTTCGAGGGGCGGACCTCGACCGGCGTCCGCGGCATCCGGCTCGGCAGGGGCGATACCGTCATCTCGATGTCGATGATCGAGCATGCCGAGATCGATATCGAGCAGCGCGACGCCTATCTCCGGATCGCGGCCGCGATGCGGCGGTCGGGCGAGAATGGCGAGGGCGAGAACGGCGAGACGCCGGAGCTGCCGACCATGCCGCAGGAGGCCTTCGACCGCTTCGCCGCCAACGAGCAGTTCATCCTGGTGGTGACCGAGAAGGGCTTCGGCAAGCGCACTTCGGCCTACGAGTACCGCATCACCGGGCGCGGCGGGAAGGGCATCGGCAATATCGAGGTCACCGATCGCAACGGGTCCGTGGCCGCCGCATTTCCGGTCGGCAAGACAGATCATATTATGCTGGTGACAACCGCTGGTCAGTTGATTCGCTGCCCGGTGGACGATATCCGTATCGCAGGGCGTCTGACGCAGGGCGTGACACTGTTCCGCGTCGACGAAGGGGAGAGGGTGGTCTCGGTCGCAAGGCTTCGGGAAGACGCGGAGGATGGCGACGATTCCGGACCGGACGACGACGAGCAGGGGACCTGACGAAGGGAACCGACAAGAATGACAAGTGCGCGTATCGGGCTCTATCCGGGAACGTTCGACCCGATCACCAACGGCCATCTCGACGTGATCAAGCGGGCCGCGAACCACATGGTCGACACGCTGATCATCGCGGTGGCGCGAAATATCGGCAAGGGACCGATGTTCAGCGTCGATGAGCGGGTTCAGATGGTGCGCGACGAGATCGCCTCGAATGGCGCCGTGCTGCGGGCCAAGATCGAGGTCAAGCCGTTCGATAACCTGCTGGTCGAATTCGCCCGCGAGAACAAGGCCGATATCATCGTCCGCGGCCTGCGGGCGGTCTCGGACTTCGAATACGAGTTCCAGATGGCGTCGATGAACCGCTATCTGAATGCCGAGATCGAGACCGTCTTCCTGATGGCCTCGGACCGCAACCACTTCATCTCGTCGCGCTTCGTGAAGGAGATCGCGATGCTCGGCGGCAACATCAAACCCTTCGTCCCGGCGCGGATCGCGGAAATCGTCGCGGGCAAATTTCCCCGGACATAACAGTTAGTTAACCAATTTGGCGTTTACTGGGCGGCATAGCCGGCCATCCCGCCGGCCTTATGCATGGCCCGGCGGTGGTGGACCGAATTCGTCGCTCGTTTCTCGCTCTGATCTTCGCCGCGGCGGCCTTGGCGGCCGCGGCGCCGGCGAGCCATTCCTTCGAGCAGCCGTTGTCGGGGCGCCTGACCCCGGAATTCATGCATTTCTTCGACACGCTGGCGCTGACCGCGGATTACGGCCCGTTCAACAACCGGCCGCCCTGGGCGCGGAAATGGGCGGCGCCGGTGCGGGTCTTCCTCGACGGACCGGCGGAAAAGCTGCGCGGCCAGGTCGAGGACGTGCTGCAGCGATTCAGCGTCTGGACCGGCCTGCCGTTCACCCTGATGCCGCCGGGCGCGACCGCGGCGCCGGGAAGCCCGGATACGATCAGGGTCAAGCTATTTCCCCGGCCGGCGTTCAAGCGCCTGTACCGGACGCGCGACGTTGTCTGTCAGACCGAGACGCGCGGCATCGGCGGCACGCTTCAGGTCGGCTACATCGCGGTGAGCGAGGGCTACACGGACTGCCTCCGCCACGAATTCATGCACGCGCTCGGCTTCGACAGCCACTGGTGCCCGAACCATCCGACCGAGATCCACTCCGTGCTCGCGCTGCGCGATTCCGCGGCGCGCTCGGACGACTACTCCCCCTGGGACATTCTGGCGATCCGCGTTCTGTACGACTGGCGCATTCGGGCGGGAATGAACCGCCAGAAGAGCCTGACCATCGCCTACGAGGTGATCCAGCAGCACCCGCAAAGCGCGTCGCTGCCGGCCGGTACCGCCGTCACCGCCGCGTCCCGCTAAGGTTCGGCTTCGCACGCGCGACATCGTGACCGGCCCCTGCGGCATAGGACCATGAATTGTCGCTCTGAACGGTTTTGCTGCATTGCAGTGTGCGCTATGCTACGGGGTTTGGCGGGCCGGCTCGGGCTTTCCGGTCATACCGCGGGAATAAAAGGAGACGTCGCGAATGACGGAGCGGATTGAAGTCGGCAGCCTTCTGGTCGCACGGACCCTGTACGACTTCATCAACGAGGAAGCGATACCGGGAACCGGCGTCAGTGACCGTGAGTTTTGGGCGGGGCTGGACCGCCTGGTCCAGGAATTGACGCCGCGCAACCGGGCGCTGCTGGACGCGCGCCACGCGCTGCAGGACAAGATCGACGCCTGGCACCGCGAGCATGCCGGACATCCGGCCGACATGGCGGCCTATCGCACGTTTCTCGCCGACATCGGCTATATCGTGCCCGAGGGCAAGGCGTTCTCGATCGCCACCGACGACGTCGATCCGGAGATCGCGTCCATCGCCGGGCCGCAGCTCGTCGTGCCGCTGACCAACGCACGCTACGCGCTGAACGCCGCCAACGCGCGCTGGGGCAGCCTGTATGACGCGCTCTACGGCACCGACGCCATCCCGGACACGGACGGCGCGGCGCGAGGCGCGGGCTACAACCCGGCGCGCGGCCGCAAGGTCATCGATTTCGCGCGCGGTTTCCTGGACGAGGCCGCGCCGCTCGCCACGGGCTCGCACAAGGACGCCACGCTCTACGCGGTGGCGGACGGAAAGCTCACCGTGACGCTCGCCGGCGGCGGCAAGACGGGGCTGAAGGAGCCAAAGAAATTCAAGGGCTTTCGTGGCAACGCGGCGGCGCCCGAGGCGGTGCTGCTGGCCAACCACGGCATGCATGTGGAGATCCGCATCGACCGCGGCCAGCTCGTCGGCAAGGACGACGCGGCGGGCGTGGCGGACGTGATCCTGGAATCGGCGGTCACCACGATCATGGACTGCGAGGACTCGGTCGCGACCGTGGACGCCCCGGACAAGGTGGGGGCCTACCGCAACTGGCTCGGCCTGATGAAGGGCGACCTCACCGCACGCTTCGAGAAGGGCGGCGGCATGGTCGACCGCAGCCTGGAGCCCGACCGCAGCTACACGGCGGCCGACGGCACGACGCTGACGTTGCCCGGCCGCAGCCTGATGCTGGTGCGCAATGTCGGCCACCACATGACCAACGACGCGGTGCTCGACCGCGAAGGCAACGCCGTGCTGGAAGGCATCCTGGACGCGATGGCCACCGTGCTGATCGCGATGCACGACCTCAAGAGCGACGGGCGCTTCCGCAACAGCCGGGCCGGCTCGATCTACATCGTCAAGCCGAAGATGCACGGGCCGGAGGAGGTCGCCTTCGCGGACGAGCTGTTCGCGGCCGTCGAGAACACGCTCGGCCTCAAGCGCGCGACGGTCAAGATGGGCATCATGGACGAGGAGCGCCGGACCACGGTCAACCTCAAGGAATGCATCCGCGCGGCGGCCAGCCGCGTCGTCTTCATCAACACCGGCTTCCTCGACCGCACCGGCGACGAAATCCACACCTCGATGGAGGCCGGACCGATGATCCGCAAGGGCGACATGAAGGGCGCGCCCTGGATCCACGCCTACGAGGACTGGAACGTCGATATCGGGCTGGAATGCGGGCTCAAGGGCAAGGCGCAGATCGGCAAGGGCATGTGGGCGATGCCGGACAAGATGGCCGACATGCTGGCGGCGAAGATCGCCCATCCCAAGGCCGGCGCGAATACCGCCTGGGTGCCGTCGCCGACCGCGGCGACCCTGCACGCCATCCATTACCATCAGGTCGACGTGGCCGCTGTCCAGACCAAGCTCGCCAAGCGCAAGCGCGCCGATCTCGACGCGATCCTCTCGATCCCCGTCGCCGAGCGGCCGAACTGGCCGTCGGACGCGATCCAGCAGGAGCTCGACAACAACGCCCAGGGCATCCTCGGCTACGTGGTGCGCTGGGTCGATCAGGGCGTCGGCTGCTCGAAGGTGCCGGACATCAACAATGTCGGGCTGATGGAGGACCGCGCGACGCTGCGGATCTCGAGCCAGCACATCGCCAACTGGCTGCATCACAAGGTGTGCAGCGAGGAGCAGGTGATGGCGACCATGAAGCGCATGGCCGCCGTCGTGGACCAGCAGAACGCGGGCGACCCGGCCTACCGGCCGATGGCGCCCGATTTCGACGCCAGCGTCGCTTTCAAGGCGGCCTGCGACCTGGTCTTCCTCGGGCGCATCCAGCCCAACGGCTACACGGAATTCATCCTCACCAGCCGGCGGCTCGAGGCAAAGCGCAAGCACGGGGCGTAGGCCGTCCGGCGCGCCTCACAGCATGCCGATCAGCGTGCCGGTCATGCAGTTGGCGATGGTGCCGGCGATCAGCGACTTCACACTGAGATGCATCAATTCGCTGTGCCGGCTGGGCACCATGGTGGTGAGCCCGCCGATCATGATGCCGAGGCCGCCGAAATTGGCGAAGCCGCAGAGCGCGTAGGTCATCATCAGCCGCACCCGGTCGCTGAGCGCGTCGTCCGGCAGGGCGGCGAGCTTGGTGTAGGCGATCAGCTCGTTCAGGATCAGCTTGGTGCCGAGCAGTTGTCCCGCGATCTGCGCCTGGGCCCAGTCGCCGACCCCCATCAGCCAGGCGACCGGCGCGAACAGCCAGCCGAACAGCCGTTCCAGCGTGATCGGCGCGTTATGCACATAGGGCAGGAAGTCCAGCAGGTGGTTGGACAGGTTCACGAAGGCGACCGCGACGATCAGCATGCCGATGATGTTGATGACCAGCCGGACGCCGGCGATGGTGCCGTGGGTGATCGCTTCCAGGGTGCTGGAAGGCGTGGTCTCGGCGTCGATGCTGCCGAGCGGGATGTCGTCGCCGGTCGGCGGCTCGCGGTCCGGCACCATGATGCGTGCGATCAGGATGGCGACCGGCAAGTTGATCAGCGAGGCGACGAGAAGCTGGCCGATCGCGTCGTTGACCACGGGCTCGAGAATGGTGGCGAACAGCAGCATGACGGTGCCGGCGATCGTCGCCATGCCGCAGGTCATGACCGCGAAGAGCTCGCCCCGGCTGAGGCGGGCGAGGTAGGGCCGGATAAGCAGCGGCGCTTCGACCATGCCGAGGAAGACGTTGGCGCCCGCCGCGACGCCGAGCGGGCCGCCGATGCCGAATGCCTTCTGCAGCACCCAGGCGAGGCCGCGCACCACCACCGGCAGGATGCGCCAATGGAACAGCAGCGCCGACAGCGCGCTCATCACGATCACCAGCGGCAGGGCCCGCAGGGCGAAGACATAGGCTTTGCCCGTGTCGGTCGGCACGAACGGCAGGTCGCCGCCGCCGAGGAAGCCGAAAACGAAGGTGGTGCCGGCGGTCGTCGCATCCTGCAGCGCCCAGACGACGCTGTTCAGGACGAGAAAGACTTCCTTGAAAAAGAAGATCTTGAGCAGTAGCAGCGCGATGGCGACCTGGAGCGTGAGCCCGATGGCGATCAGCTTGGCCTGCTGACGCCAGGGGATCCCCATCCGGTCCTCGGACAGGAGCCATGCAATGCCGATAAAGCCAATAAGGCCCAGCAATCCCTTAAGGATAAATTCCATCCGTATCCCACCCGGCCGGGACTGGGAGTCCACGCGCACGATGCAGGGATACATCGAAATCTATTTAATCATCGTTAAGTCACCCGAAACCACAAAAAATGCCTTTATGGCAAAGGGTTGTGCGCTCGCCACCGGGCCGGCCGAAAGCGCGGCGCGTTGCAATTCCGGGTAGGTTTCCGAAGGTGCTCTACCGCGCGGAAAGTGTCTCGGGGTTGACCACGAGGCGGGGGTCTTCGAGCCGCCCGTCGAGCAGCGCCAGGAGGTTGTCGACGGCCGCCGTGCTGCCGGCATCCTCGGACTCGCGGGTCAGGGCGCCGATATGCGAGGTCAGCACCGTATTGGGGGCCTCGATCAGCGGATTGTCGCGGTTGATCGGCTCCTCGGAGAAAACGTCGAGCGCCGCCCCGGCGATCCGGCCGTCCCGCAGCGCGGCCGCGAGCGCGGCCTCGTCGACGATGGCGCCGCGCGCGGTATTGATGAGAAAGGCGGAGGGCTTCATGCGGGCGAGCCGCCGGGCGTCGAACATGTGGCGCGTCTCGGGCGTCAGCGCGTTGTGCAGGCTGACGATGTCGGCGGCCTCGACCAGGGTGTCGATATCCTCGACCTTCCGCACCCAGTCGGGGAAGTCGCCGGCCGGCACCCGCGGGCTGTAGGCGACGAAGGTCATGGAAAGCGGGCGCATCAGCTCGGCCACCCGCCGGCCGATCGCGCCGAAGCCGACGATGCCGAGGCAGCAGCCGTCGAGCTTGGTGTGGGGATAGACGACCTTGTCCCAGCCGCCCTTGCGGATGACCGAATCGCTGCGCGGAATGCGCCGGACCACGGCATAGATCAGGCCGACGGTGAGCTGGGCGACCGCTTCGGCGTTGCTGCCGCGGGTGTTGGCGACCGGCACGCCGCGCGCCGTGGCCGCATCGACCGCGATCTCCGAGACGCCCGTGCCCATCTTCGAGACCGCGCGGAGCCGCGGGCTCGCCTCGATCACCGCGGCCGGCACAAGGGCATGGCGCACCAGGATGCCGTCGACCTGCTCGCGGGCGGCGAGCGCGCGCATCGCTTCGGCGTCGGCCGGATAGGGCACCTGAAAGTAGCGCACCCCACGCGCCGTCAGCTTGGCAAGCGCGTGCTCGGGGAACCGGTTGGTGGTAACGAGAACCTTGTAGCTGTCGGGCATCCGGGGTTTTCGCGGGGTCGGGACGATAGGGCGGATGCCGCAACGCTAAGCGCTCGGCCAGTGGCTGGCAAGGCGCTTTGCCCGCCCGCGGTGCCCTTAAAGCCGCTTCCCGTCGGCGAAAACCTGGGTCCAGGCGAGCACCCGGATCGACTTGCGCAGTCCGGTCGGCCAGAACGGGTCGGTCTTGTAGAGCGCTTCGACGTCTTCGGAACCCGCCGCCTCGACGAGCCAGAGCCCGCCCGCCGGTGCACCGCTCGCGGCATCGCCCAGCGGGCCGGCGGCGCGGACCCGGTCGGCGTTCCGCTCCAGGAAGGCGAGATGCGCCGCCATGTGCTTCGGGCGCTGGTCGGCGTGGGTCTCGTTGTCTTCGAAAAGCACGGCGTAGAGCATGGCTTGGCCTCCTTCATGACTGCCGTTTCAGTCTCGATCGCGTATTCGCCGTTGAAATCCGAATTTTTGCCGCTTTATCCTGCAAGAATGCCGGATATCGACTGGAACGACCTGCGCTACGTGCTGGCGACGGCTCGGGGCGGGACGCTCTCCGGAGCGGCGCGGCGGCTCGGCATCGACGAGACAACGGTGGCGCGCCGCATCGCCCGGATCGAGAAGCGCCTCGAGGTCAACCTGTTCGAGCGCGCGGCCGGCCGGCTGCGGCCGACCGAGGCGGGCGAGACCATGCTCGCCCATGCCGAGCGGGTGGAGACCGAGGTCGGCGTGCTGGAGGCGGCGCTCACCGGCGCCG
>CAZPFL010000070.1:0-5366 GCA_964585785.1 uncultured Rhodospirillaceae bacterium | reverse complement strand
CCGTACCCCCCGGAATCGCAACGCCCCGCCAAACGGGGCGGGGCGCACGAAGGGATGGTCTTCTTGGGCGTTATTCGGTCAATTGATCAGCACTTTGTCCAGGCGATCCAAATCGTTGATGACCCGCCAGTGGCCGCCGCCGGCTTCCACCTTGTGCTGCCAGTCGGCCAGGCGATTGAGGTATTCGCGCGGGTCCACGTTATCGCTATGAAGCTTTGTCACGTTGAGCGCGACCACGTCGACGCCGTCGAGCGGCAGCGCGATGTCCCGCACATACCCCTTCTTCAGGTCCTCGGCAAGGTCGGAAAAGATGATGATCGTCTTCCGCCCCGTGTTCTTTTCGTTGAGGAACTCGGACGCCTGGAGCAGGCCGCCGGTGATGTCGGTATAGCGCGACGGCTTCACGGTCTTCACGAAACGGCCGATCCTGTCGCGGAACTGCCGCTTCTCCTTGTTGGCGATGCTCGGCCGGTCGTCGAAGGTGATCTTGGCGACGATGTCCTTCTCGGTGAAGCTGCCGGTGTTGATGCGGGCGACCGCGAAGGAATCGCCCGGATCGAGACGGGTCAGCATGACGTTGATGATCTGCTGCGCCTTGTGGAGCTCATCGGTATAGGTGCCCGAGGTGTCCATCAGCATGTAGACGCCGCGGGAATGGGGCTTCTCGTCGCCGCAGCCCGTGAGGGCGAGCAGCGTAAGCGCCGCCAGGGCAAGGCCGAGGCGCTTCATCACAGCACCTCCCGGGCGGAATACGCCTCGGTGTCCTTGTGGTCGATCAGGCCATGCGCCCTGACGCGCCGTTCGACCCAGAGCGGCAGGAAGATCACCATGTCGTAGACGTCGACCAGCACCTGGCCCAGGTGATAGCTGGCGCCGCCGAGCACCCGCAGCCCGACCGCGAGCGCCCGCAGCAGGGCGCCGCCGGCGAGACCCATGACCGTCCGCAGCGAGTGGACGAAGGTCTCGAGCGGGATTGCGACGAAGGTGAGCGCGAAGGGCAGGATGAAGCCCATGCCCATCTGCGCCACGGTGGTGATCCACATGAAGCTCGTGGTCGTCAGCCCGCCCTTGTCGCCGCGCAGCACCGCGCTGGTCGCGAGCTCGTCCTGCAGCAGGATCTCGCGCAGGTAGGCGAGGCCGGCCTCGACGCTGGCGAGGCAGAGCAGGATCGCGAAGGTGATCCAGATCATGCGGACCCGCATGACGTCGGGCAGCGCGCTGATCACCGGGAACAGCCGGGTGACGCGGAGCGATTCCATCAGGAACAGCCCCATCGAGATCTCGACCATGATGATCACAAGCGCGGCGACGTCGGAGATCTTGAAGTTGCCGATGTAGCTGTTGCCGCCGACCATCTCGGCCATCGGCCGGGCGATCAGGTGGAAGTTGATCATCGCGCCGCCGACGGCGATGCCCAGCACCAGGAGCGAGATGAAGAACTGCACCAGCGACGAGGACGACAGCATCCGGAGCGCCCGGTCCGAGTTCTTCAGGATGTTCTCGTATTCGTCCATCTGGCGGTCGACGACCTTCGAGCGATGGATCAGGCTGGTCACGTTCTTGTCCATCTGGGTCAGGCTCTGACCCAGCTTGCGCCAGTGCGGCAGCATCGCCTTGAGATGCTCGTGGCGGTTGCGGGTCGCCGTGCGATACTCCTCGCGTGCCTTGTCCTGGGCGTCGACCAGCGATTCGTGGATCTTCTCCAGGATGTTGGCGACCATGGGATCGCCCTTGGAGGGGATGTTGGCGACCGCCTCGACGGCATTCGCCCAGCCCGGAGGCGCAGGCGGCACGTCGATGCTTTGCGCGTGGTCTTCCTCGATCCGCTTGAGCTCCTCCTGCATCTCGCGCTGCAGCGTCGGGCATTCGGCGAGGTCGCGATGGACCGCCGCCTGCATGCGTTCGAACTCGCGCTCGATGATGCGTTCCGAAGCTTCGCGCCCGGCCGCGAGCAGAACCTCGCGGTTGCGCTCGCCCAGGCGGGCCTCCGCCCGGAAGACCGAGATGGACGCCATGCGCAGCGCCGCGTGCAGGACGCGGCAGAGCGAGCGGATGGCGTTATGCGCCGGCCCGCGCGTCAGGTAGAGCGCGAGGACCGAAAGCAGAATGACGGTGATCCACGTGAGAACGGTTCCGGACCCGCCGGAAAACGCGTTGACAGGCATTTCAATCCCCTCCTGGACCGGCCCCAGAGGCGCCGGGGGCGGCAGGTCTGCCGCCTCCGGACGCCGGATTATCCGATCCACCTCCAGAGTTCACTCGGCTTAGGATTTTGCCGAATTTAATAATATTTCGTTAATCAGTCCTAATTCCTGGTTAACGACGGTGCCGACTTCCACGGGGAGCGATGTAAATCAAGTAACTTAAGTAACATGCCCAACGTTTTACTTGAATTTGTCACGAAATGATCGTCGCAATACTTCAAGGCAAGAATAAGGCAACTCCGAGGCATGTCCGGGATAAATCGTTTATTTTATCAATATATTGAAATAAAACGATTAATGTCGGAATCATGGTAAAGCGCCGCAGAAATCCGCGGCTGCGAATACTTGAAGTTGGGTGGCGGCTGGTTTTCAGAGCACCATTATCTCTATTCGTTCGGCGCTGTACCTCTCGGCGGATCGGTGCGTATGGACTCCCCGGACAAGCCGGGGAGTGACGATTTCCCTTTGTCCCCACACCCACCGTCATGCCACGGCTTGTCCGTGGCATCCACGGGCACCGCTCCGAGCCTGGCTCCGCCGCTTTCCCCTAGTGGTGAACCCAGCATTCTTCAGCCTAAGATAGCGCGCGACGACTGGACGTCGGGCGCAGACATAAGAGGAGAGGGGTCATGGCGCTGCTCATCGTCAACCTGGACAAGGCAATCGGCAACGCCGCGCTCTGGCGCGAGACCTTCAAGCGGCACTTGCCCGAGCTGGAGGTCCGCATCTGGCCCGAGGCGAACGATACGGCGGATATCGAGTATCTCGCCTTCATGCGCCCGGATTTCGGCATCCTGCCGCCTTTTCCCAACCTGAAGGCGATGTTCAGCCGCTCGGCCGGCGTCGACGGCTTCATCGACCATCCCAAGCTGCCCAAGGCGCCGATCGGCAAGCTCGAGCCCTCGGGCGGCGACCCGATGATGACCGAATACGTCGTCATGCACGTGCTGCGCCTGCACCGCGACATGCCCGCCTACCAGGCGCGCCAGGCACGCAAAGAATGGGCCCGGGTGCCGATCGTCCGGCCGGAGGAACGGCGCATCGGCTTCCTCGGTTTCGGCATGATGGCCAAGGCCCCGGCGCTCATCCTGAAAGAGCTGCAGTTCCCGGTCTCCGCCTGGACGCGGACGCCCAAGCCGGGCGCCGAGATTCCGGTCTTCCACGGCGACGACCAGCTCGAAGCCTTCCTCGCCCAGACCGACATCGCGGTCTGCCTGCTGCCGCTGACCAAGGAGACCGAGGGCATCCTCTGCGCCCGGACCTTCGCGATGATGCCGAAGGGGTCGATGGTGATCAATGTCGGCCGCGGCAAGCATGTGGTGGAGAAGGAGCTGATCGAGGCGCTGGATTCCGGCCAGCTCTCCTATGCCGCGCTCGACGCGCTGCATCCCGAGCCGCTGCCGCCGGAGAGCCCGCTCTGGCTGCATCCCAAGGTGACCGTCATGCCGCATGTCGCCCGCCGGCCGACGGTCGAGCAGCTCGTGACAGAGATCGCGGCCAACATCCGCCGCCTCGACGCGGGCCAGGGATTGCTGCAGCCGATCGATTCCAAGCTGCGTTACTGAACGTTCACCAAAAGAAACGATAGGAGACGCCATGACGAATACGAAGGTCCGTGTGACGAAAACAGAAGGCCCCGCCCGATGAGCGCCTTCGACCCGACGACCGTTGCCCATCTGGGGCTGGGGGAGGGCGGCACCGCGCTCGCCCGCGGCTTCGCCGAGCAGTCCGGCTGGCGCACGCCCGGCAGTAACCGGACGCAGATCGCCGTCGACATCGCCGCCGGGATCGGCGCGCGGGGCCAGGCGATGGCCGAGCGCGCCGCCGCCATGGGCGTGACGCTGAGCCGCGACTACGGCAAGGCGCTGGCCGAGGCCGAGTTCGTCACCTCGACGGTGACTGGGGACGACGCGCTCGACGCGGCCCGCTCCGCGCTCGAATTCCTCGAGCCCGGCACCGTGTTCCTCGACTTCAACACGATCACCCGCAAGACGGCGCGCGCGATCGCGGCGCTGATGGACGCCAAGGGCGTGCAATATGTCGACGTCGCCGTGTTCGGCAGCTTCCACGCCGTCGGCTACCGGACGCCGCTGCTGATCGCGGGGCGGGACACGGACCGCGTCGTGCCCTGGATGGAAGGGCTCGGCTTCAAGGTAAAGGTGCTGAACGACCAGGCGGGCGACGCGTCGGCGGTCAAGATGCTCCGCAGCATCATGATGAAGGGGATCGAGGCGCTCGCCGTCGAATGCCTCGTCGCCGCGCGCGAGCAGGGGCTGCTGGAAGAAGTGCTCGACTGCTTCGGCGACGTCGACGCGGCGACCTTCCGCGGCATGCTCGACATCCTCGTCACCACGCACATCCCGCACTGCAAGCGCCGCATGGAGGAGGTCGAGAAGGTCAACCAGAACCTGGTCGAGACCGGCATCGAGCCCTTGATGTCGCGCGCCACGCTGGCCAACCATCGCCGCACCTATGAAGCGAATGTCGCGGGCGCAGGCGTCGTGCCGCCGCTGGACGAGGCGCTGCGCATCCTCGCCGAAGACGTGGTGAAGCCGCAGCGTTAGGCAACGACGCGGGTTTGGGCCGAGTTGGGGAGGCTGTGCTACTCTTTTCGCACGCCTCAACGCCGCCGCCGAACCATCGATTGGAAACGCCATGAAGATCACGAGCTACGAAGCGACCACGCTGAAGGTCCCGGAGACCGACCCGCTGGCGAATATGGAGGAGGAGAAGGGCCGCACGCGCCCCGTCGTCACCCTGCGGCTGCGCACCGACAACGGCCTCGAAGGCATTGGCATTTCCTTCTACGGCGGCAAGATGACCGGCAGCCTGCGCGTCGCGGTCGAGGAGCTGGCCGCGCTGACGGTCGGCGAGGACCCGCTCCGCATCGAGCATATCGTCGGCAAGCTGCGCGCCGGCACCGGCGACGCCTGCGGGCCGGGCGGCGTCTTCACCTTGGCGCTCTCGGCGATCGACATCGCGCTCTGGGACATCAAGGGGAAGGCGCTGGAGCAGCCTTTATGGAAGCTGCTCGGCGGGCACCGCGACAAGGTGCCGACCTACGCGTCCGGCTCGCTCCGCCGCGGCCTGACGCATGACCAGGCGCAGGAGGCGGCGCATACGCTGGTCAAGAAGGGCTTCAAGGAGATGAAGACCCAGATG
>CAZPFL010000069.1:0-21108 GCA_964585785.1 uncultured Rhodospirillaceae bacterium | reverse complement strand
GGCAAGCGCTGCGCCGAGACGCTGTTCTTCGACTACTACCGCCAGCACAAGCTCAACATCCGCGTGGCGCGCATCTTCAACACCTACGGCCCGCGCATGCACCCGAATGACGGCCGCGTAGTCTCGAACTTCATCGTGCAGGCGCTGCAAGGCAAGCCGATCACCGTGTTCGGCGACGGCAGTCAGACCCGTTCCTTCTGCTATGTCGATGATCTGATCCGCGGCCTGATCGCGCTGATGGAGGCGCCCGACGGGGTCACCGGTCCTGTCAATCTCGGCAATCCCGGCGAGTTCACGATCCGCGAGCTGGCGGAGAAGGTCATCGACATGACCGGCTCGCGCTCCAAGCTCGACTTCCACCCGCTGCCGCAGGACGACCCGACGCAGCGTTGCCCCGACATCAGCAAGGCCAAGAAGTATCTCGACTGGAAGCCTGTGACCCAGCTCGACGAGGGGCTGAAGAAGACGATCGCTTATTTCGACGAGCTGTTGCGCAAGAATAAATAACGCGCCGCGGCGCACGCAACGGGGCGGCCTGATCAGGCCGCCTTTTTTTCCATCATGCCATGGACGGACACGAGCTCGGCCTTGACGCCGATGCGCTCGAGCGTGGCCGCGATCTCCTTGGTGTAGAGCGCGTTCATCACGAAGATTACGTCAGGCTTGATGCCGCGGAGCGCTTCCGGCGCGACGACCTTCTGGCCGGTGAGCGCGACATGCTGGTTCTGCTTGCGCGGATTGATGTCGACGACGGTTCCGATCGCCTTCGCCGGGTCCGCGATGTTGAGGAAGGTGACGCCTTTCGAGCCAGCCCCCCACAATGCCATCTTGCGCCCCTGAGCGGCGTAGACGTCGACCTGGCGGCGGCAAGTGTCGATCATGGTCGCATAGCCGTCCCGGATACCGCCGGCCCCAGCGCCCGCTTCCGCGGCGTACGCGGCGCCGCTGTCGGCGCCGTCGAGGGCTACCTCGGCCCACAGGAACTGCTCGTCGAAGGCGAGCCCCATGTCCAGCACCCGGTAACCGCAGGCGCGCAGCAGGTAGTCCAGCGAGCGCGGCGTGAAGTAGGAGACGTGCTCGTAGATCAGATCCCAGATGCCATGCGGCTTGAGGCAGAAATCGCCGTTCGGCACTTCGAAATAAGCGACCGCGCCGGGCCGGCTCGCATGCCAGGCGCGCAACGACCGCAGCAGCGGCGCCGGCTCCTCGAGATGCTCCAACACGTGGCGGCTGCAGATCACGTCGATGTCGTCGACCCGCGTGTCGTCGGTATAGTAGCCCCCGGTGATCGTCATCCGCGCGCCGTTCGCGCCCTCGACGCGGCGGTCGGTCTGGCTCGGATCGAAGCCGAAGCCCACATTGCCGCCCTTCTCGCACAGCGCGGTCAGGAAGCCGCCGTCGCCGCAGCCGATCTCCAGGACGCGCTTGCCCCGGATGTCGTAACGATCGACCAGTCGGGTCGCAAGCGCGTCGACATAGCCGCCGAAGGTCGGTGAGAAATGCAGGGAATTCTCATAGCCGACCGCGTAGCGGATCCGGTCCGGGTCGAAGGCCGCGTTGAAGACATGGCTGCAGGCATCGCATTGGACGATGTCGAGGACGCCGTCCGCCGCCTGCACGGCCTCCGCTTCCGCGGGCCAATATTGATTGCAGAAAATCGGCACCTTCGGCAGGCGGTAGACCGGCGTCAGGCGGTCGCCGCCGCAGACCGGGCAATGGGCGATGGCGGTCACGTCGATGTGCCTAGGCCGGGTCCACGACCGTCGCGATCACCGGCTCGACGCCGCGCTCGTTCAGCATCTTGGTGATCTCGTCGCGATAGATCGGGTTCATGATGATCACCCGGTCCGGCTTGTACTCGGCGAGGAAATCCGGCGAGACGATGGCGTGACCGGTGCCCGGCATGAACATGCCCTGGCGATGGGGATTGATGTCAACGACGTATTGCAGCTCGTCGGTGATTCCCAGCGTGGTCAGGAAGGACACCGCCTTCGAGCCGCTGCCCCAGAGCACCACTTTCTGCCCCTCTGCGGCCCATTCGGCGAGCCGCTTTTTCCACGCGGCGTGCTGCGCGGTGACGACCGCGGCGAACCGCTCGACCTTCTCGGCCAGCGCCTGAACTTCCGCGCCGGCGCCGGCCGGCACCGTCGCGCCCTTGGGCGACCGCACGGCCTCGATCATCAGATACTGGTCGCCGTAGTCGATCCAGACATCCTTGACGTCGAAGCCGCAGCGCTCAAACAGCTCGCGCAGCGAGGTCGGCGTGAAGTAGGAGCAGTGCTCGTAATACATGTCCCAGAAGCCGAACTGCTCGAGGATGAGCGTCACTTCCGGCACCTGGAAAAAGACCACCGCGTCCGGGTTCCGTTCCGCGGCGCGGCGCACCATCGAGATGAACCTCTCGACCGCGGGAATATGCTCGAGCGTCATCTTGCAGCAGATGAAATCCGCCTCGCGGTCGGCGTAGCGCTCGGAATAGAAGTCGGTGACGAAGTCGGCGAGGTCGGTCTTCGCCGCGCGGCTGCGGTCCGCGACATAGGACGGATCGAAGCCCGTGCCCTGGTTCTTGCCGAGCTCGCACAGCATGGTGAGAAACTCACCCTTGCCGCAGCCGATCTCGATGACCTTCTTGCCATGCAGGTCGTAGCGGTCGATCAGCCGGTCGGCGAGTGCCTTATGAAAGGCGTTGAAGGTTTCCGAGAAGCCCTGGGTCTCTTCATACCGCTCAGAATACTCGATCAGCTGCGGGTCGAAGGCGCGGTTGAAGATGAAGCCGCACTCGCCGCAGAAGCACATGTCGATCTCGCCGCGCGGGTAGGCGATCGCTTCCTCGGGCGAACGCATCAGCACGCAGCTGTTCACCGGCACGCTCGCAACCTTGTAGAAACTCCGCACGCGCGGGGCGCCGCAGGCCGGGCAGCCCCTTTCGGCGGCGACCTTCGGCGATTCGATAACGTCCGTCTGCTGCGCTTCCATGCTCAAAATAACCCCCGCGTTGCACCCTGTCGCCGCCGCCCGCACCGGCGGCCGCGTCCCGTCCCCTGATCGCTAGACGATCGACGGCTTCGGGATCGGAATGATGAATTTGCCGCCCTTGCTGCGATAGGCCTGTTGCTGGGCGAGAATCTCGTCGGCGAAATTCCACGGCAGCAGCAGGACGTAGTCCGGCTGGTCGGCCAGCAGCTTCTCCGGCGCCATGATCGGGATATGCTTGCCCGGCATGTAGCGGCCCTGCTTGTGATGGTTCCGGTCGACGATGTACTCCAGCGTCTCCGTGCCGATATGCGCGAAATTGATCAGCGTGGTGCCCTTGGCCGCCGCGCCGTAGCCGGCGAGCCTATGCCCCTTGGCCTTGAGATCGCTCACCAGCGACTTCAGCTCGACGCAGGTCTTGCGCACGCGATCCGCGAAGTCGCGGTAGTAGTCGAAACGGTCGAGCCCGACCGCCTTCTCGTCCGCGAGCATGTCCGATACGGATGCCTTCACGTCTTCCTTCTTCTCCGCGTAGATGCGGAGCGAGCCGCCGTGAATGCTGAGCTGGCGCACGTCGTTGATGTAGAGCCCGTGCCGGCGGAACAGCGCGTCCAGCGCGGTCATCGAGAAGTAGCAGAGATGCTCGTGATAGATCGTGTCGAATTCGTTGTGGTCGATCAACGGCTTGACGTAAGGGCACTCGATCACCACGACGCCCGTGTCCTTGAGCATCTCGGCCATGCCGGCGACAAGGCCATTGGTGTCGGCGACATGCGCCAGCACGTTGTTGGCGATGATCACGTCGGCCTGCTTGCCCTCGGCGCGCAGCTGCTTGGCGAGGTCGAGCCCGAAGAAGGCGTGCATCGTGTTGACGCCAGCGGCCCGCGCCGCCTCGACCGGACCGTTCGCCGGGTCGATGCCGAGCACTGGAATGCCCGCCTCGACGAAATTCTTCAGCAGGTAGCCGTCGTTGCTGGCAACCTCGGCGACCAGTGAGTCCTTCCCCAGCTTGCGCGCCTCGATCAGCTCCAGCGCGTTCGCGCGCGAGTGCTTGAGTAGGTGCTCCGAGAAGGACGAGAAGTAAGGGTAGTCGGCGTCGAACAGAATTTCCGGCGCAACCGTCTCGGTGATCTGCACGAGCGCACAATCATGGCAGAAGGCAACCTCGAGCGGAAAATAGGGCTCCGCTTCGTCGAGCTGCTTCGGCATCAGCATGCGGTCGGCGAGCGGCATCGATCCGAGGTCGAGAAAGACCTCGAAATTCTTGCTGCCGCACGAACGGCACGCGCGAAGATTTCCTTTCATCGCTTCTAACTCCGAATTCCGCGTCCAGGATGGATCAATTGCCGGCCGCCGCCTGAGCAAGGTCTTCCGACGGTGCGGCGGCCTGCTTCAGATGCCGGAGATCGTCGGCGATGATGCGATCCTCGATGAGGTATTTGAGGTGCGCCAGACGATGGAAACGGCGCCCCTCGAAGTCCTCCAGCGTCAGGCCCACGTCACAATAGGCCTTGTAGAGCTCCTCGACGCCCTTGCGCGCGGTCCAATACGGCTCGAACGCGGGCAGCACGCGCTTGATCTTGTCGCAGCTCACGCGATAGCAGCGCTTGTCGGGCCCGGCGCCCGGAGCATATTCGAGATGCGAGCCCGGAACGACCTGGGTCACGATCTCGGCCAGCTCACGGATACGGAAGTTCTCGTCCGTGCGACCGACATTGAACGCCTGCAGATGAACCGCCTCGCGCGGCGCCTCGAGCGCGGCAATGAACGCGCGCGAGATGTCGCCGATGTGGACGATCGGGCGCCAGGGCGTGCCGTCGCTCTTGAGCAGCACCTGGCCGGTGGTGAACGCCCAGGCGGTCAGGTTGTTGACGACGAGGTCGAAGCGCAGCCGCGGCGAGACGCCATAGGCGGTCGCGCTCCGCATGAAGACCGGCGTGAAGCTGTCGTCCGCCAGCTTGGTCAGCCCGGCCTCCGAGTCGACCTTGGACTTGCCGTAGGGCGTGACCGGATTGAAGTCGCTGGTCTCGTCCAGGAAGTCGTCGCCGGCCGCGCCGTAGGTGCTGCAGGAGGACGAGAAAATGAAGCGCGACACGCCCGCTTCTTTCGCCAGCTCGCCGACCCGGACGGTCGCGAGGTAGTTGATGTCCTCGGTCAGCGACGGATTGAAATCGCCCAGGGGATCGTTCGACAGCCCGGCCAGGTGAATGACCGCGTCAAAGCCGCGGAACATGTCGACCTTCGCGTCGCGGATGTCGCAGCGAATCGTGTCGACCTCGGGAACGCTGTCGCCGAACGTGCTTCTCTCATACAGGTCGCTGTCGAGGCCGACGACCTCGTGTCCCCGGTTCTGCAGCATCGGCACCATGATCGTGCCGATGTAACCACGGTTCCCCGTTACCAAAACGCGCATCGTTATTCTGCCCCCTTAAGCCATGGCGGATTGCCGGTGTTCCAAAGTGATTCGAGAAGATGCTTGTCGCGCAGCGTATCCATGCACTGCCAGAAAGACGTGTGCCGGTAAGCCATGAGCTGCCCGTCACGGGCCAGCCGTTCCATCGGCTCGTGCTCCCACTGCGTCATGTCGCCGTCGATGTAGTCGAAGATGCCGGGCTCCAGCACGAAGAAGGCGCCATTGATCCAGCCTTCGGCGGTCTGCGGCTTTTCCGAGAATTCGCAGACCTTGTCGCCGTCGAAATTCAGGTGCCCGAAACGGGCCGGCGGCCGCACCGCGGTCAGGGTCGCCAGCTTGCCGTGCGACTTGTGGAAATCGAGAAGCTTGTCGAGATTCACGTCCGAGACGCCGTCGCCCCAGGTCAGCATGAAAGTGCCGTCGCTGAGATAGGGCGCCAAGCGCTTGATCCGGCCACCGGTCAGCGTGTCCTTGCCCGTCTCGATGAGATGGACCTTCCAATCGGCGGTCCCATCCAAATTATCGTGCCGTGAAACCGTCCGCTCGCTGAAGTCGACAGTAATATTACTGGTCAGCTGACAGTAATCGACCATGTATTTCTTGATGTATTCGCCCTTGTATCCGAGAGCGATAAAGAATTCGGGCTCAAAGAACCGCCGATAGTGCATCATGATATGCCAAAGTATTGGCCTACCACCAATTTCAACCATCGGTTTTGGCTTGGTCTCGGTTTCTTCGGCCAGCCGACTGCCGACGCCGCCGGCCAAAATGGCTATTTTCATGCGTCCCATAGGAATTGACCACCCCTGGATCTGGAGAATCCGCCCGGATCGAAATTGCTCGCTAAATGCTTCTACATCCTCAATAAGCGAGCCTTTCATCAGGCACCAGCATAACTATTGACTAACAGAAGAGCCTTGCGGGTAATAAGGGGAATAAATTGTTAGCCCTTTGGTAGAAGAGTGCCCAAAGGCCTATCGCCGCTTTTTGGCCCTGTGCGTCTGGCACGAGACAAGTGGGCGGATTTGCTACTAAAAGAAGAAACCTTCGGCCGTCATTCTAAATATTGGGGCGATCGTCGCGGCGACTCCGGGCCTGACTTCGACGGCAACGCGCCCCGCAGGCGCGATTCCATGGAAGATATAGGTATCCAGCTACCCCGTCGCGCTGAGCGCCAACATCATCGGCTCGGCCGGGGAACGGGCATCGGCCCGGCGCGCCACGATCACATTTTCGTATATCGTCCGTAACGCGCGGTCGCTCTGCCCGGCGCTGAAGCGTTCCTTGAAGACCCGGCGCGCCCGGAGCGAGATGACCAGCCTTGTCGCCAATTCCAAAAATCTTGACGCGGCGCGATTTAGTACGGAAGAGAGTAGGCTTCCATCCGTAAGGATGATTAGCGGGCACCGGATTTCCGGAGAAGCTGACAATAGATTGAACGGGATATTCCTGTGCGCCTGAACAATTTCGATCTGCTGCGTCTGTTGCTCGCCATTGCCGTTGTTTTCGAGCATGCCTATCTGGTCGGGCTGGGCACCCTTCGCCTGAGCGCGTACGGCGTCACCTTCGAAGGGTACACCGCGCTGCAATGCTTCTTCGTGATCAGCGGCTATCTCATCTTCCAAAGCTGGGATACGTCGCGGAGCGTGGGAAGCTATGTCTCCAAGCGTGTCCGACGCATCTATCCCGCCTATTTCGCGATCGTGGTCGTCATGGCGGTCGCCGGCGTGTTCCTGTCCTCGCACAGCGCGCAGGCCTACTTCACTTCGAAAGAGTGGGTGCGGTATCTGACCGCCAACCTGCTGTTCCTGAATTTCCTGCAGCCGACGCTGCCGGGCGTCTTCAGCCACAGCGTCGAACCGGTGGTGAACGGGCCGCTGTGGACGATCAAGATCGAGGTCATGTTCTACATGACCGTCCCGTTCCTCGCGTTGCTCCGGCGGCGGTTCAACATCATCTGGATCTTCGGCTTGATCTACCTCGCATCGGTCGCGTGGTATCAGACATTTGTCCATCTCTACGCCACGACCGGCGTGAACATGTATGACGTCCTACGGCGCCAGTTGCCTGGCCAGATGTCCTTCTTCGTCTCGGGCGGGCTGCTCTACTATTACTTCGACGCATTCAAGCGGTGGGCCCATCCGCTCGCGCTCATCTCGCTCGTCCTCGTGATCGCCCATCTCAAATTCGGCCTGCCATGGCTGTTTCCGGCAGCGCTCGCAATCGTCGTCATCTACGCCGCGGAGATCCTGCCCTATCTCGGCAACTTCGGGCGCTTCGGCGACATGTCCTACGGGCTCTACATCATCCACTATCCGGTTCTTCACATCGTCGCCGCGCTCGCGCTGTTCGCCGCGCCCGGGGTTTCCTTTGCCGTCGGATTCGTGGCCGCGATGCTTCTCGCCTTCATGTCGTGGCACCTCATCGAGAAGCCGGCGCTGCTTCGCAGCTCGCACTATCGGGCGGCGGAGGTTGAGCCACGCATGCTGCACGATACGGATACCAGCGGGCATCGCAATAAGACGACGGACCGCGCGACCCACTGATCCGCGCCGGGCGCGGCGCCCAGCCGTGCCGTCTTCTCGCGCGGCCCGTACCGTCTACTCAGCCTTCAGGACTTGCGCATAGAGCGCGCTGTAGTGCTCGGCCTTGCTGCGCCAGAGATAGCGCTCGTTGACGTTTCGCTGGCCGGTCTCGCCCATGCGCTTGCACAGCGCCCGGTCGCTGCTCAAGCGCTGCATGGCCTCCGCAAGCTGCCGTTCCGTCTCGGTGACATCGGTTGCATCGACCACGATGCCCGCACCGCCGCTCGCCAACACGGCAGGGCCGCCCAGGTTAAGGCAGATCACCGGGCAGCGCGCGGCCATTGCCTCGAGGCAAACGCCGCCGCCGGACTCGTGCAGGCTCGGATGGACGAGGACGTCCGACTGCGCCAGACGGCGCAAGGCCTCTTCACGCGGCAGCAGACCCCAGAATTTCACCTTGTCGCCGACGCCCAGGCTTTCGGCGAGCGCCGCCAGCCGATGGTTCTCCGGCCCGTCGCCGACGATCCAGTATTCCGCGTTCGGGATCGCGGCCTTGGCAAACGCGGCGATGCCCAGGTGGAACCCCTTCCAATGCAGCAGCCGCCCGACGCTGACGAAACGGAAGACCGCAGGGTCCGGTGCCTTGCTCTTATCGAGCAGCGCAATTTCGTCTTCCGGCATGCCGATCGCCGCATAGACCTGGACGTTTCGTCCCCCGATCCGGCTGACCCTCTCGGCGGTCTGCTCGCTCGTCGCGAGCGTGACGGCCGCGTTGCGGGCGGTCCGGCGAACGCTGGGATTATGCTCCTGCAGCCACCGGGCGGCATCGCGCAGGAACTCGTAGACCTTTCCGCGAAAGCTGAAGCCCGTCCAGAACCGGATCGGCGCGCACTCGCCGCCCCCCACCGGCCCCCAGACGAACGGCACCGGCAGCGTCGCAAGAAAGCTCGGCGCCCAGTATTTGACGAAGGTTACGTGGTGAATGATCGATATGTCGTGCTTCGCGAGAAGCGCGCGCGCGACGCGGCGAATGCCGCGCTGCCATAGGACATAATAGATTTGCGTGGGCTTGTCCGGATCGCCGATCCCAAACGGTCGGCAGTAGGACGGAAGGTCGTAATACACGAAGCTGAGATTTTTCCGCGGCGCCCGCTTCAGCTCGGCCTCGATCAGCGACTGAAACACCGTCCGCGTGATGACGATGACCTCATGATGCTCCGCCACGGCGCAGGCGCAGTCCCATCCGACCCCGAGCTCCGATCCGCCGACCGGCGAGCAGGCATATGCCGACAACAGAACTTTCAAGGGCGGCTCCCCCGCACCTCGCCATCGCCGGAGGCAGGAGCCGAACGGAAAAGCATGGGCCGCCGCGGCGACTGCCGGGCGACGCTATCGTCGAAGGGGACGGTGAGCTCGACCATGCGGGACATCATCCGGGGGTGAAAATCCGTTCTCTATCCGGCGTTATCGCTTGCACGAAAATTTGATCGGTGTCGCGGCATCGACCTTCATGCGGCTATGCGGCTCGCCGCCCATTTCCTGAAGCTCGGGCCAGCGATGGCGGCCATTCTTGTACGACCAATACGGGAAATTCGGATCCTTGACGAGATACGTATTCGATTCGAACCGATTCGTCTCGTCCTTTGCGACCTTGTCGACCTTGTAGTCGGCGACAATACCGCCGGCGCCATGCGCCCCCAAAAAAATGATCTTGTTCTTATAGACACGGTCCTTCGTCGTGTCCCAAGGCCCGAGCCGGCCGGTGCCGCGATTCTGAAAGATCATGCTGATTCCGTTACCGCCGTCGGCGGCGACCTGCACGGTATTGCCCGTCACGACAACATTGGAGCTATTTTGGATCAGGATCTGCGAACCCCAAAGCCAATTGTCGAACCCCTTGCCGTTGTCGCCGACGATGTTGTCGCGGATCATCGCCGTGTAGGAAATCTCGTGCTTGATCCCATCGCCGAGATTGTTGAAGACGATATTGTGCTCGTAGAGGGTGTCGGCGTTGTCGATATCGGTCCACAGCCCCGGGCCGATATTGTCGTGGACACATGTGTTTCGCACGACGAGGCCGTTCGTGTTCGAGAACTTGGTGCCGCCGGCCTCCCAGCCGCCGCTGTATGCCGCGTAGTTGTTGTTGCTGATCTCGACGGAATCGATGGTCACCTTGTCGCCGCTGCCGACGATGCCGATCTGGCCGTTATGGCTGAAGGACCCGCCCTTGACCTTCATGCCGTTGCCGGTGCCCAACCCGCCGCCGTGGTTCCACTCAGCGTTTACCTTGGTGAGCTGCCAGCTTTGCCCATGCGATCCGTCGATCGCGCCATGCTGCGCCTCGGACGCATACTTCTCGACGGTGATGTTCTTGAGCACGACGCCGGTCGCATTGCCGTAGAAGGCCGCCGGCAGGACGCCCATCTCCACCAATTTACCCTTCGGGTCCTCGGCGAGCTGCGCCTTACCGCCATCGGAATACCAGTATCCCGGCCGCAGCTTCGATGCGTCGGCAACGCGCTTGTAGAGGACGCCGTTGACGAACAGGTCCTCACGGTAGGTGCAGAGCTCGCCCTTGTCCTCGCAATAGCCCGACCGGTGCAGCGTCTCCGGCAAGCCGTCGACAACCCAATGGCCGTTCTCGCGCTTCCAGCCACGCAGGATCATCGCCCCGTTGAAGACGGTCCCGGCGGAGCCGATGAAACGCTGATTGTTCTTCGGGTCGACGGCCTGCTGGCGATAGACGCCCGGCGCCAGATTGAAGATCGTCCCTTCCGGATTCGACTGCGCCGCCGCCGCCACGTCGTCCTTCGGCCCGAGCGATACGGTCGGGCCAATCCGCTGCGACGCCGCGTTGGACTCGTCATAGCAGCCGGTCAGGACAACGGAGAGCAATAGGAATACAATCGGTAGTAGTCGCATTCGTCAATCCAAATCAATTTATCGGACCACCAGACGTGATCCTAGCGCCGGGATCGGCGCCGACACAGTAGGCAATAGGGAGTACTCCGCGCGCGTAAGCAATTCCATCGCCTGCATTTCTTCGCGATCAGCGCGCCATTAACCATGTTTTGGGTATTCTTGTAAGGTCGCCCCCGAATGCCCGCGAAACGGCGGCCCCGCGGCGCGGGAAAATCAGGCCGAAGTCCCGTCTTCGGAGCTCCGCCGATGGTAAATCCTCGGCTCCCCCAAATACTACTACCTTCGTGATAGCTTACAATCGCGCCGCGACCTGAAATATTACCCGGGTTCTTATTGACACCCGTGAAGGCGCGCCGGTCCCGCTTGTCGATGGAAATGATCAAACGTCTATACCGCTCGCCGCAGTTCCGGCGCACGACGCTTTGGCTGGCATCGGTCTATCGCCGCCTGTTGCGCGCCCGCGCCCGCGATTTCACGGACAAGGTAGGCCATCGGTCGAGCCTCATCCTGGCCCCGCATCCCGACGATGAAACCTTGGGCTGCGGCATCACCATCATGCGCAAGATCGCGGCCGGGCGGCCCGTCCAGGTCATTATCGCGACGGACGGCCGCCACTCGCACCATTCCGCCAAGATTTCGGCGTCCGAGCTCGCCGCCATTCGCCAGCGGGAAGCCATCGAGGCCTGCCGCGTGCTCGGCCTCGGGCGGGACAGGATTCGCTTTCTCGAATACGAGGATCAGGCGCTTCTTGGCGATGTGGCGGTCGTGACCGGCCAGCTTCGACAGATGATTGCCGAGATCGGCCCGCAAGAGATCTATCTGCCGTCCGCGATCGACAGCAACCCGGACCACCGCGCGCTCAACGCCGCCGCGCTGGCCGCGATCGAACAAGCCGGCGCCGCGGTCGACATCTTCGAATATCCGATCTGGTTCTGGGACCCCAAAGCCTGGATCGACATCGACGCCAGCCCGATTGCCATGGCGTGGCAGCTGCTGACGCGGCCGATCCGCACGCTTTTCGCGCTGCGGCCGGTTTTCGTCCGCAGCGAGGAATTTCTCGCGCGCAAGCGAACCGCCTTCGCCGCGCACCAGAGCCAGGCGACCAATCTGACCGGCGAGAAAGATTGGGCGGTGATGGATCAGCAAACGCTCGACCTCTTGATCCGGGACGACGAGCTGTTCTTCCTGCGGCCGCATCCGAAGGCCAGAAATGCCTGATACTGGACCCCATGCCTGATACCGGAACCCAGCCAAGCCGCGCGCAGGCGGTGACCGTCCTGCACATGCTGCCGGATTTCGCGGAAAGCGGCGGGCAGGTCCTGCTGCTGCGGAATCTGCGTCACATGCCGCGGCATCGCTGGCGCCATATCGTATGCGGGCTGCGCGGCGGCAAGCTCATCCCCCGCTTCGAGGAAGCCGGTTTCGAGACGCTGGTTCTCGACATTAAATCACCCGGCGACTGGCCCCACGGCATACGGCGCCTCGCCGCGTTCATGCGGCAGCGCGGCGTGCGCATCGTTCACACCAACAACACGCCCGGTGACAGGCTCATGGGCCAGTTCGCGGCAATGGCCGCGCGGCTGCCCGTCGTCAACAGCTTTCACGCCCAGGCCTCGCCGCCGCGCTGGCCCGAAACCGGGCTGCGCGGGCTGCCGCGCTATCTCGTCCGGCAGGTCACCTACCTGGCGAACCGGCTGCTGATCCGCACCAACATCCGGCGCATGGTGGCGGTCTCGAACTATGTCCGCGACTCCTACACCGACGCGCTGTGGCTTTCCCCGGACCGAATGACCGTCATTCATCCCGGGCTCGAAGCGTCCTGGTTTCAATTGCCCTACAATGACGAAAGCCGCCAGGCGCTACGCCGGTCGCTGGGCCTGGGTGATGCCGGACCGCTCCTGATTTCCGTCGGGCGGCTGGAATCCGGCAAGGGCCAGCAATATTGGCTGCCGGTCATGGCGGACATCCGCCGGGACTGGCCGAACGCATGCCTGCTCCTCGTCGGCGAGGGACCGGATCGCGCGGCCATCGAAGCGGCGATCGAGCGGCTGGGACTTGGCAATGGGGTCAAGCTGCTCGGACAACGCAGCGACGTGCCGGCCTTGCTCGATCTCGCGGATGTCTATGTCAGCGCCTCGCTGAGCGAAGGATTCGGGTTGGCCGTCCTGGAAGCGATGGCGGTCGGCAGGCCCGCGGTCGTCCATTACCTGCCGGCCCAGGCCGAGTTCATCCAGGACGGCGTCACCGGCTTCATGGTCCGCTCGCTCAATAGCGACGCTTTCGGCGCGGCCCTGCGCCGGCTACTGACCGAACCGGGACTGATGCGGAAGATGGGCGACGCCGCGAAGGAAGCGGCGAAGACGTTCACCGCCGAGCGCTCCGCCGAAGGGCTCGAGGCGATCTACGAAGATATCCTGAAGCGCCGCGGCCGGTAGACCGTCACGACTTGACGTCGGCTGGGCGCCGCCATGGCGGCACCTTACGCAGGAAGCTCGTCGCCAATACGCTGACGGGGATGATCTTGACGACCAGCAGGCCGAACATCACGCCGGGCAGCCCGAAATGGAATGCCAGCAGATAGGAAGTCGCGGCGGCGAAGATCGCTTCGATCACGACCGTGTAGAACAGCGGCCGCGTATGCTCGATGGCCTTCAGCCCGGTTTCCAGCGGGAATTCCAGGAAGCCGACGAGGTAGATGACCGCCCACCAGTGGATCAGATAGGCGAAGGGCCGGTATTCGTCGCCGTAGAGCAGGCCGACGATCTGGCTGGCGAAGAGGCTGCCGAAGATCACCATCGCCGCGGTCATCGCGAAGCCGGCGATCGACAGCTTGCCGAGATAGCGCAGCAGGGGCTGCGCGCCGTGCTCGTGAAACAGCCGCGCCGCCTTGACCGGCGCGATGTTGGCAAGCGCCAGGAGAAAGACCTGAACCGGCGCAAGCACGTTGGTGGTCGAGCGGATCGCACCGACCGCATACGCGCCGAGAATACCGCCCGACATCAGCACGATCAGGTGGCCCGACATCCAGCGGAAAATCGCCGAGCCGAAAATCCATTTGGAAAAGGCCCAGTGATGCCCGCACACGCTTACGAAGCTGCGCCGATCGAAGCGGACCGGACCGATCAGCCAGACGCCAACGCCGGCCGCCAGCGCGGAGGCGATCGCGATCAGCCACAGCGCGAGCGCGCCGCTCGCGCTCGATTTCGCATACATGTAGAGGCCTATGAGAAGCGCGATCCGGATGCCGAAGCAGATGACATCGTTCAGGAAGGCTGCGAAGGCGCGCTGATGGGTATAAAGATAGCGCCGGACGAAATCCTGCACCTGGTCCGTCGCGGCCGCCGCGCCGAGCGCAAGGCCGAGCCCGGTTAGGCCGAGGTCGAGCGGCAGCAGTTCCGCGATCCAGATTCCGAGGACGATCAGCAGAAAAGTGAGCAGCGCGATCCCCACCTGCTGCAGGATCACGGCGCCGTAGTAGAGCGCCTGCTCGTCATCGCGCTGTTTCGGCCCGATGGTCATCATCGGTGCGACGACGAGCGCGGCCTGGATCGACTTGAAGAACAGAAGCACGAGCCAGGCGATGGAAAATTTGCCGAACTGCTCGACGCCCAGGAGGCGCGCCAGCAGCACCATGGTCAGGAAGTTCACGCCGCTGACGACGCCCTGATCCACCAGCGCCCAGTTCGTCTCGCGGTAGGTACGGTGCAACCGCAGCGACCAGGCCCAGGTTCGATGCAGGGCGTTTCTTCTCGGCTCGTCCGTCACGGGTCCCTATCCACGAGCGCCGCGCGGCGCCCGGTCACGCACTGAGTTCCCGCCGGGGCAACCAGGGCAAGGCAAGCCTCGCAACGGTGCCCGACGGCAGGTCTATACACTATGAGAATTAAGGGAATATTCCATCCATCCCGAACCGCTTGAGGCGGTAATCCTTCCGGTCGAGATGCTAATACCAATGTTCCGAATGGGGACTGGCATTTACCCGTATCCCGACGCTCAATGACGGCGAATCAATCATGTTGGCAAGCACGGCGTCACGCGGCAGATGAGATCACTGGCACGCACCATCATCCAGGCCGGCAGCCGGGTCGGACTCTCCCCCTTCGTGCGGATCCGCCGTGGACCGGGCAAGGGGCTGAAGCTGAGCCTGGAAAACGCCAGCGGCAACTACTGGTCGGGCGCGAACGAGTTGCCGGTGCAGATGGCGCTGACGCGATTCCTGCGCCCGGCCGACACCTTCTATGACGTCGGCGGCAACATCGGCTTCTTCTCGCTGATCGCGGCACGGCTCGTCGGCCCGACCGGCAAGGTCGTTGCCGTGGAGCCGGTGCCGCGCAACGCCGAGATCATCCGCCGCAATGCCGCGCGGAACGGCTTCGCCAATGTAACGGTTCTCGAGAAGGCATTGGGCGCCGCCCCCGGCACGGCGGCGCTCCAGGTGACGCGGCACCCGGGTGGCGCGACCCTCTCGACGACCGAGATTCCGCCGGACGCGATCGGCACGCTGTCCGTCACGGTCGCGACACTCGATGACCTGATCCTGCGTGGCAATCTGGGCGCGCCGCGCCTGGTGAAGATCGATGTCGAAGGCACGGAGATCGAGGTCATGAAAGGCATGACCCGCACGCTCGCGGAGGTCAGGCCGGCCGTTCTGTTCGAGGTCGACGGCCCGGATACGCAAAGCGTCGACGCCAAATTTTCCGCGATTCAGGCATTCCTGGAAAGCCGCGGATACCGGCTTCATCCTCTTGAGAAATCCTATGAACATATGGCATGGGAAGTCCGCCACACGGTCGCGCTGCCCGATGGCTGGCAATGCTAGCGCGTAACGGCGCGCGGCCGATGCGGCCGAGGACCCGGCGCCCGACGGCGCCATATGCACGGAAGCAGCCGCCGGCTTTGCACATGCGACACGCAATGAACCTGAGGGACGACATGGGGTCGCCGATCCCGCGGCGGCGCCCCGAGACGGCACGATGAGCAGCGCCCCTTCCGCTGTCGGCAGCGCCGCTCCGGCGCAGGCCTCGGGCCACGAGGACCAGGTTCTCGTCGATGATGATTTCACCGGCCGGCTGCGCGCCGGCACCGTCGTCGGGTCGAAGACGAAGGCCGGCGCCCTACGCCGCGGAGTCGATCGCGAGGGCGTCGTCGAGATTCGGAACGACGCTCTCCGCATTCGCCCGCTAGCCATGCCGGGGTGGGGCCGCGCGGGCATCAGCTACGGCCCGTTCGAGCGCCGGAACGGACTCGGTCTCGCCATCCACGTGCTCAACGCGGACAACGGCTCGGAGACCTACAAGCTCGCGAGCGTCATACGCCGGCTGGGCCGTTGGGCGCTCGCCAGCCAGACCGACTCGCTGTGGACGCGCCTGTTGCGGTGGCCGTTCCGGATCGCGGGTGACGGTGTCTTGCGGAAGCTGCGCTACTGGTATGCCGCCTGTCACGTCGAAAAGGCATACCGGCCGATGCACGAGAACCTGGCGGTAGGATGGTTCACCACGGACGCCCCCACGGACGCGACGAAAGCCGCCGACGCCTTCGTGGTGCGCGGCGCGACGGTGCGGAACGGCGAGCTTGGTGTCCGCATCGGCGACACGCTGTTGCCCGTCATCGAATGGCTGCCCAACGTGCCTTTCTACTATTTCGTCCTGCTGCGCGAGACAGGCTCGGCCTATTACGTCGCCTCGCATGCGCAGGTTCCCGGCACATCCGCCTATCCTGCGCTGCGCCCGGTCGCGATCAACGCCGCCTCGACGCACGGGTCGCTTTACCCGGGGCTGCATCAGATCATGGCCGGCGAGAGCGGCTTCACGGCCGAGACCGTTTTGTATCGGGCGCATGTAGCGCGCTACGCGGCGCTCAGCGCGTGGTACGGAACCGCGCATGCCGCCGATCGCCTGACGGGCGACGGCCCGCTCGCCGCGTCGGACTCGGAGACCGGTACGTCCTGGCAAGTGCTCGCCGGCAACCCGGAACGCTCGGCTGACGGGGCACGCGCGCAAAGCGGTTTCAGCCTGGCCTGCCTCGCCGCCGAAACATCCATGGGTCTGATCCACGCCGTCGCAACTCTCCCGGCGGGCGACGGCGCGGGTGGAATCGTGTGGCGGCTTTCGGACGCGCAAAGCTACCTCTGCCTGTCTCTGTCACGGCGCGGCTGCGCGCTGGTGACTGTGGCCGGCGGCGCGCGCCAAACGCTGGTGTCCTGCGCGTTGCCGGAAGCCGAATTGGACCAGCCCATGGCGGTGCAGATCCGCGACGACGGCGCGCGGATCGACGTCGCCGTGAACGGCACACCGCTGTTGCAGATCGCGCCGCCGGCTGAGGCTTTGCCGGCCGGCAACGGCGTCGGCATTTTCTTCGATACGGCCGACGGCGCGTCGCCTTGCATCCGCGACTTCGAGGCGCACCCGCGCGCGGTCGCGCTGCCGGCCGGCCTGCCCTTCGCACCGCCCTGGTCGAAGGACGGCACGGCCGCAGTCATATCCGACGACTTCGCCGCGCAACGCGGCGATTTCGCGGGCTACCAGTCGCCGAACGGCGCCGTATGGTCGCGCATCATGGGCGATGCCGCCTTCACGCTCAGCGGCGACGGCGGCGTGCGCGTCATCGCGTCGGCCGAAGCGCCCGCAGTGAACAGAACCGCGTTCGGAATCGACTGGCCGGACCCGGATTTCGCCGACCTCACGGCCGTTATCCTGCCGCCGGGCTCAGCGCGCGGGCAGCATCATACGCCGCGCGGCGGGCTCCTCTTCTGGCAGGACGACAAGAACTACTTCATCGTCAACAACTGGCTCGACGATTCCTATGGCGGCGGATCGATCTCCTGCTTCTTCTATTTCAGAGGGTTCGAGGACATTTACGACGCCGTCTGGACGAATGTGGACGACCGCCTTTTCTTCGGCCGGAAAAATCGCCTGCGCGTGGTCTGCGACGGGCGCCAGTTCAGGGCTTACCTGGACGGCACACTGGTCCTCTACCGCGCCTTTCGCGACGTCTATCCGGGCTTTGACCGTTTGCGGATCAACAGGGTCGGGCTCATCGCGAATTGGGAATGGGGCCGCGATACCGGATCGCGCTTTCTTTCCTTCGAAGGCCTCGCAGGCGCCGCCCCCGGCCGCCGCTCGTAACGGCGCCTCGTCGCTGCGACGTCCCCCGCGCGCCATGCGCGGTTTCTATTTCTTGCCGAAATTGATGCCGAGATAGTTGTACGGTCCGGGCACGAAGATCCGGTGCCAAAGCCCTTTCCGCCGAACGAGCCCGGAAATCGCGACGAAGCATTTCAGCCGCTGACCAAGAGATAACGGCGTTCTGCGAACGGCCGCCGCGTAGTCCTTGATCATGTGCAGCTGCGGCATCCGCCGCGCGCCCGACGTGTCGATCCAGCGGCGCTTCTCCTTGGTCGTCTGGTAAAAGGACATGTTCTGGTGAATGCGCTTGGTGAACAACACGTCCTCGAGTTGCTGGAAGCGCCCGGAAAGGCTGAGCTCCGCGAGCAAGACCTTGTCCGCCCCGTAGTAGCTCCGCTGCAATCCGGTGTGCCGCAGCGCATCCGCGCGGATAAGACCGAAAACCTGCAGACACCAGTTCACATTCTGAAGCACGTCGCGAAACCGCACCTCCGGATCCGACGACTCGGCAATATGCAAAATGTCGGGCTCCATGACCGGATTCCCGTAGATATCACGAATATAGTCCCCGTCGTCGGCCGATCCCTTGCCGGTACGGAATCGGACCGGCGCCTCGTTGTCATCGATGAAGCCGATCGCGGAATGGCTCAGCACGACACCGGGATTGCGGTCGAGTATCGGCACGCATCGCTCCAGGAAACGGCGGTCGTGCACATCGTCATACGCCGCCCACGCGAAATAAGCGCCGCGGCTCAATTCAAAAACGCGATTGAAATTCGGGGCGGCGCCGATATTCGAATTGTTCCTGAAATACCGAATTCTTTTGTCGCGATTGCAGTAATCCGCGCAGATTTCGCTCGTCTCGTCGGTGGACGCGTTGTCGCTGACGACAATCTCGAAATCGGGGTAGGTCTGGCTCAGCAGCCGGTCGAGCGTTCCGGCAAGGTACTTCGCGCCGTTAAAGACCGGCAGACCAATCGAGACCTTGGGAACTTTCGCGGTCAACCCCTGCGCTCCTCTGGCATAATGCGATGATCATGTGTGATACGACCGAATGCAAGGTTGCCCGCGCCGCTGTATGACCGCGCATGAGCTTTCAAAATTTCAACTTTGATGTCAATCCCGGCTGCCGCCGCTACGCGTTATTATTCGCCCGGAACGAATCCGTCGCCATGAATTGCCCCAGCTTCCGTCCCCGCTTGCGAGAAGCCGGCGCGCGCAAGGCGGCTTCGCGCTGCCCTAGCCCTGCGCGCCGTCGGGCGGATACGTCCGGGTCTGCCAGGCTGATAAAATTCCTATTTTACCGCTGGCTACAACGAAAGGGCTACCGCCACGGGATGAAGTCACAATGCTATTGTGACGCGCCCCGATATCCTATCTTGAGTTTCCGGTTCGGCGGTCCCTTCGCAGTATGGTTAACGGCGGGCCGCGCGGCCAAGATTTCGCAACGACCAGGGTAAACCCCTCGGAAACGCGCGCTTTTGCCAGCTACGGTGACGTGATCGATGACGCTCACGCGACTCAATCTAGTGCTGATCGCCATCCTGCTGATGGGATACGCATTCCTCGACAAGGGGTTTGCGTATGTCGGCTTCTTTCCCCTCTTCATCGGCGAGATCACCTTCGCAGCGATGCTCATGATCACGCTGCTGACGGGCACGAACACGCAGTTCCTTCGCTCGCCGATCTGCCTGGCGCTGCTCGCCTTCATCGCCTGGGAAACGCTTATCCTTGTCTTTCACTCGAAGGGCACCTGGGTTAACGCGCTGCGCGACAGCGTGACCTGGGCCTATGCGGCCTTTGCCCTGCTCGTCGCCGGATTGCTGCTCCGCGCCCGCGCGCTCGAGCAGACCCTGCATTGGTACGGACGCTGGATGCCGTGGCTCGTCTTTCTGTCCGCCCCGCTCTTCATCCTGGCCGATCGGTTTGGCGGCTCCCTTCCGCACTTTCCTGGCGCCAACGTCACCATCTTGAACATCAAGGCCGGCGATGTCGGGGTTCACCTGGGCGGCGCGGTCGCATTCTTCGCGCTCGGGCTCTACAAGGACTATCCCCCGAAGAAGAGGCGGAATTGGCAAGGGCTCAAGGACTTGATCTTCATCAGCTTCCTGACGTTCGGCACGATCGCCATCGGGTCGCGCAGCCGCGGCGGCCTGCTCAGCGTCGTGCTTCCCGCTGCGATCTGTTTCGCCATTCGGCCGGGCAATCGTCTCGGCCGTTTCATCCTGCCGGCGCTGGTCCTCATCTTTCTGCTCTCGGTGTTCGACATATCCATACCGACCGGTTACCGGCAGATCTCGGTGAATCAGATCCTGCATAACGTCGAGAGCGTCGTCTTCGAGGGCGGCAAGGGCACCCGGCAGCAGACCTCGACGGCGAATTGGCGGCTGTCGTGGTGGGAAGGCATCATCAAGCACACCATCGAAGGGCCCGCTTTCTGGTTCGGCGACGGTTTCGGGCGCAGCCTCGCGGTCGAGTATGGTTTTGCCGATGACACCGGCAACCGAAGCCCGCATGACGCGCATCTGACGATCCTGGCGCGCTCGGGCGTCCCGGGGCTCGCCCTTTGGGTCTTCTTCATCCTGACCACATACACCGTGCTGATGCGCAGCTACATCAACGCGAATGTGAGCAATCAGGTAACCCTCGCCAAGGTCAACCTCTGGGTCATGGCGTATTTCACCGCGTTCCTGGTGAACATGTCCTTCGACGTCTACCTCGAAGGACCGCAAGGCGGCATCTGGTTCTGGTGCCTAATCGGCTACGCCATCGCGCTGACGCGGGCGCAACGCATCAACCGAACGAGCGCGCGCGAGGTTTCCACGACGCCGGACTATGGCCCCGCCCGTGCCGGGCGATATCCCCGGCTTCGGCCGTCGCCGGCCCCCATGGCGCGCTCGCGCAAAGTCGGGGCGCGCTGACCGGCCCGTCTTTCGGCGCAGCGACCATCCGCATTCTCATTCCCGGCTTAGGAAGCGCAGGACGGTGGGCGCCGCCCTGACCCAAAGCCCGGCGCGCCCGGGCCGTGACGCCCCGGTTCTCCAGCGAGGATCCTGCGCGTGTTAGTGGAGGCCCGCCTTTGCGTGCGGCTGCAGGTGGCGTGAGAAGCCATACGCGAGCAAGCCGAGCTGGGCCACGTCGGCAACGAGGA
>CAZPFL010000068.1:0-21181 GCA_964585785.1 uncultured Rhodospirillaceae bacterium | reverse complement strand
GCGCTTCTTCTCGCCGCCGGAGAAGCCGACATTGAGCGGCCGGCGCAGCATCTCGTCGCTGACGCCGAGCTGCTTCGCCTTGGCGCGGACATACTTGAGGAACTGCATGGCGTCGAACTCGCCCTCGCCGCGGTATTTGCGGACGGCGTTGAGCGCTGTCTTGAGAAAGGTCGTGCCGGCCACGCCGGGGATCTCGACCGGATACTGGAAGGCGAGGAAGAGGCCCAGGCAAGCCCGTTCGCTCGGCTCGAGCGCGAGCAGGTCGCGGCCCATGAACTTTACCGAGCCTTCAGTTATCTCATACCCCTCGCGCCCGGCCAGCACGTAGGACAGCGTGCTCTTGCCGGTGCCGTTCGGCCCCATGATCGCATGGAGCTCGCCCGGCCGGATCGTGAGGTCGACCCCTTTCAGGATCTCCCGGTCGCCGACCGAAACGTGGAGGTTCTTGATTTCGAGCAGTGCCGTCATGTCGTGCCGTCTTCCCTGACTTGATCTCTCGTTTTGTGTACGTCGCGCTTAGCCGACGCTGCCTTCCAGGCTGATGCCGACCAGCTTCTGCGCCTCGACCGCGAACTCCATCGGCAGCTGCTGCAGGACCTCGCGGCAGAAGCCGTTGACGATCAACGCCACCGCCTCTTCGTCCGACAGGCCGCGCTGGCGGCAGTAGAACAGCTGGTCGTCGCTGATCTTGGACGTCGTCGCCTCGTGCTCGACGCGGGCGCTGGGGTTGCGCGATTCGATATAGGGCACCGTGTGTGCGCCGCAATCGCCGCCGATCAACAGGCTGTCGCATTGCGTATAGTTCCGTGCGCCTTCCGCGTTCGGCATGATCTTGACCTGGCCGCGGTAGGTGCTGTCGGACCGCCCGGCGGCGATGCCCTTGGCGATGATCGTTGAGCGCGTGTTCTTGCCGATGTGGATCATCTTGGTGCCGGTATCCGCCTGCTGGCGGTTGTTGGTGATCGCGACGGAGAAGAACTCGCCGACCGAGTTGTCGCCTTCGAGGATGCAGCTCGGGTATTTCCAGGTGATCGCCGAGCCGGTCTCGACCTGGGTCCAGGAGATCTTCGCGTTGCGGCCGCGGCAGGCGCCGCGCTTGGTGACGAAGTTGTAAATGCCGCCCTTGCCGTTCTCGTCGCCGGGATACCAATTCTGCACGGTCGAGTACTTGATCTCGGCGTCGTCGAGCGCGATCAGCTCGACCACGGCGGCATGCAGCTGGTTCTCGTCGCGCATCGGCGCGGTGCAGCCTTCGAGGTAGCTGACGTAGGAGCCTTCGTCGGCGATGATCAGCGTGCGCTCGAACTGGCCGGTGTTCTCCGCGTTGATGCGGAAATAGGTGCTGAGCTCCATCGGGCAGCGCACGCCCTTCGGAATGTAGACGAAGGAGCCGTCGGTGTAGACCGCCGAGTTCAGGCAGGCGTGCTTGTTGTCGCCATAGGGCACGACCGAGCCGAGATACTTCCGCACCAGCTCCGGATGCTCGCGCACGGCTTCCGAGATCGAGCAGAAGATGATGCCCTGCTCTTCCAGCTTGCTTTTATAGGTGGTCGCGACCGAGACGCTGTCGAACACCGCGTCGACCGCGACGCCCGCCAGCAGCTTCTGCTCCTGCAGCGGGATGCCGAGCTTGGCGTAGGTCTCGAGCAGCTTCGGGTCGACCTCTTCGAGCGACGTCGGCTTGTCGTCCTTCGATTTCGGCGCGGCGTAGTAATAGGAGTCCTGATAGTCGATCGGCGGGAAGGACACCTTCGCCCATTCGGGTTCCGGCATCTCCAGCCAATGGCGATACGCCTTGAGCCGCCATTCCAGCAGCCATTCCGGCTCGTCCTTCTTGGCCGAAATGAAGCGGATGATGTCCTCGTCGAGCCCCTTGGGCGCGTAATCCAGATCGATATCGGTGACGAAGCCGTATTTGTACTTGTCGCCGATCGACTTGACCTGCTGGACGGTTTTCGCGGTTGCCGACATGCCTATACCCTCACCGCGCCGCGGTTTTCTTGCTGCGCCCCTGCGCCGGATCGAGGAAGTCGCGCGGCGGGCAAAGCTCCGCCAGCGATACCTCGGTCAGCGCCTGCCGGACGGCCGTGTTGACCTTGTCCCAGCCGCCTCGCATCGGGCAGAGCGACTGAACGTTGCACAAATCCTCCGCGCCCTCGACGCAGGAGGTCAGCGCGACCGGGCCGTCCAACGCCTCGATGATCTCCATCGCGTTGATTTCCTCGAGGTCGCGCGCCATGCTGTAGCCGCCGTGAACGCCGCGGTGGGACTCCACCAGGCCGGCCTTCGCGAGCTGCTTCAGCAGCTTGCTGACCGTGGGGATGGGCAGGCCGGTGGCCTGCGCCAGCGCCGGCGCGGTAGCGGTGCCGGGATGCTGATGGATCTGCGACATCACCACGACGGCGTAATCGGTCATGCGGCTCAATCGGATCAAGGAAAGGCTCCTCCAGTCGGCGCGCCGTTTACCTTGCGGCTAAATAGCACTAATTAGGTACAGTTTTAAATTGGACCGTATTGGTACGTTTTTCAAGCACCCTGCGCAACAGAATTTATCCAGCCGCGACAGGCCATTTGCCGCAGTCCGGCTTTTTTCGGCGCCGGCGCGAAAATTCGCCGTATTCGTGCTACTGTTACGCATTGCCCGCCGGTGCGGGCGCTCCGACCGATGACAAGGAAGGATACCCATGACCCATAAATTTCATCTGGTCAGCTCGGTTACGTGACCCTGGGTCCAGCGCGCCGTGATTGTTTTGCGTGCCAAGGCCGTCAAATTCGACGTTACCTATATCAATCTGCGTGAAAAGCCCGACTGGTTCCTGAAGATCTCGCCGCACGGCAAGGTCCCCGTCCTCAACGTGGACGGCGAGCCGCTGTACGAGTCCAACGCGATCGCCGAATACCTCGACGAGACGCTGGAGCCGCGCCTCCACCCGGCGGATCCGATCAAGCGGGCCCGAAACCGGGCCTGGACGGACTTCCTGCCGGACTTCGCCAAGGGCTTGAGCGGCGTCTACTACACCAAGTCCGAGGAAGAGGTCGCCAAGGGGCTGGAGGCGGCGCCCGCGCGCGTCTCCAAGATCGAGGACGCCATCGCCCGCGAGCGCGGCAACGACGGGCCGTACTTCAACGGCGACAAGCTGTGCATGGTGGATGCGGGCTACGCGCCCTTCTTCCAGCGCTTCATGATTGCGGAGAGCAAGCTCAAGACCGGGCTGCTCGACAAGTTCCCGCGGGTGAAGGCGTGGTCGGAGGCGTTGCTATCGACCGACGCGGTCACCGGCTCGGTCGCGCCGGAGTTCAACCAGGCTTTCGCCGACCGGCTGAAACAGCGTGGCTTCTACGTCGGCACCCTGTTCGACACGAAGGCCGCGGCGGCGGATTAGGGGCGTTCGCGTCCCCCTTCACTCACTTTCCCTCTCCTCCCCCGGGGGAGGAGAGGGCAGGGTGAGGTGGGGGATTCTTCGATACGCGCGAACGCCGTGCGTCGACGCCTCACCCGCCTCGCGCTGCTCGGCACCCTCTCCCCCGTCCGGCGGAGAGGGTTTTCTATGAAAGCCGCGCCTTTCTATACGACCGCTTCGCCGCGATCTTGCCGTCGCGGAGCGTCAGCAGATCGACGATATGGGCTTCGTAGGGCTTGCCGCCGACGGGCGTGCCGGTGGTCGTGGATTCGACCACGATGAAGCCCGGGGTGACGGCGCGGCGGATCTCGGCGAAGTGCAGGTCCGGCACCTGCTCGAACACCGCTGCGGCCAGCGTCTTCGCCGCATCCCGGCCGACCGCGCGCGCGCCATAGGGCTTTGTGCCAAAGGACGCCTCGAAGATCACGTCGTCGGTGAACATGTCGGCGATGCCGTCCACGTCATGGGCGTCCCAGACTCTGTTGAAGCGGTCGATGAAGGCCGCGGCATCGAAATCCGTCATGGGACACCTCCTGTCTCGGTTTGCCGTTTCGAAGATTGCGAAAAATAATCTATAACCAATTTCATTGTGTTTCTTTATAGAAAGGGTTGGCGATGAAGCTGCGCTTTCTCGGCTGCGGCGACGCCTTCGGCAGCGGCGGCCGGTTCAACACCTGCTTCCTGGTCGAAGACGGGAACACGCGCTTCCTCATCGACTGCGGCGCCTCCTCGCTGATCGCGATGCGCAAGTTCGGCGTCGATCCGAACAGCATCGACGCCGTGGTGATCAGCCACCTGCATGGCGACCATTTCGCCGGTCTCGTCTTCATGCTGATCGATGCGCAGCTCGGGAGCAAGCGCCACCGGCCGCTGGTGATCGTCGGGCCGGAGACGCTCGCCAAGCGGCTCAGCGATACGATGGAGTGCCTGTTTCCCGGCTCGACCGGCATGACCTGGCGCTTCGACCTCCGCATCGACGCCTTCGAGGACGAGGCGGAATGGCGCTGGGGCCCGGTCACGGTGACGCCCTTCCGCGTCAAGCATTTCTGCGGCGCGCCGCCCTATGCGTTGCGCGTCACCTGCGGCGGCAAGACGGTCACCTATACCGGCGATACCGAATGGGTGGATGCGCTGGTACCGGCGGCGCGCGACGCCGATCTGTTCATCGCCGAGGCTTTCTATCGCGAGAAGCAGATGAAGTTTCACCTCAATTTTGAAACGCTCATGCAGCATGTCGACGCGATCCGCCCGAAGCATCTGGTGCTGACCCATATGAGCCGCGACATGCTGGACGCGATGCCCGCTTTCCCGCCCGGCCTGCGGGTCACGGCGGCGGAAGACGGGATGGCGATCGCGGTCTAATTACCTTCGGCGATTTCGCTCAGCAGCCACGCCCGCAACGCGGCGATCTTCGGCTCGTCGGCGCGCGCTTCGGCACAGACGAGGAAATAGGTGCCGGGCCGGAGGTAGATCCGGTCGAAGGGCGCGACCAGGCGCCCCTGCGCCAGCGCCTCGGCGACGAGCTCGCGCGCGACGATCGCCACGCCCGCGCCGGTACGCGCCGCCTCGAGGGCGAAGGCGGTCGTCTCGAACACCATGCTGTGCGCGGGCCGCAGGTCCGGCACGCCGGCATCCGCGAGCCAAAAGCGCCAGTCGTCGGGGCGGGCCTCGGACAGCAGCAGTGTGTGTCGGGCCAGATCGGCCGGCCGCTTCAGCGCCGGACCGTTCCGCAGCAGCGCCGGGCTGCACACCGGCAGCATGGCCTCGCCCATCAGCCGCTCGCAGCGCAGCCCCGGCCAATGCCCGTCGCCGTAGCGGATCGCGGCGTCGATCCCGTCGCGCAGCAGGTCGACATAGCGCATGCCGGTGGAGACACGCACCTCGACTTCCGGGTGCGCCTTCTGGAAGCGAGGCAGACGCGGGATGAACCATTGCACGGCGAAGGTGGACAGCATGCTGACCGTAAGCGCGCCGGTCCGGCTGTGCGCGTCGAGACCGGCGAGCGCCGCTTCGATGCGCGCGAAGCCGTCATGGACGCCGGGCAGCAGAAGCTGGCCCGCCTCGGTCAGCACGAGCTGGCGATTGACGTGGCGCAGCAGCGTTACGCCGAGCGCGGCCTCGAGCGAGCGGAGCTGATGGCTGATCGCGGACGGCGTGACGTTCAGCGCCTCGGCGGCGAGGCGCACGCTCCGCCGCCGCGCCGTCATCTCGAAGGCGCGGAGCGCGGTCAGCGGCGGCATGGGGCGGGACGTCAGTGTTGATTTTCCTTCAGCTCAAAAAGTCATTTATTAGATGAATTTAGCCGATTTAAGAGCTGAGCACATAGAAAACGATGAAAAAAATTCAACGATTGCTGAAACAAGATCATTTTTCGTGGCGAGGGAACCGCGCTAGGCTCGATGCCATACCGCGGACACGGCGCCAGGAGGTGACATCATGATTCATCCCTATTTCCAGCGGATGGCCCGCTATAACCAATGGGCCAACGCGCGGCTCTACAAGGCGTGCGCCGACCTGCCGGACGTGGAGCGCAAACAACCGCGGAAGGCTTTCTTCGGGTCGATCCACGGCACGCTCAACCACATCCTGGTCGGCGACCGCATCTGGCTGTCGCGCATCGTGCCGTGGGACGCGCCGCTGGTGATCCCGCTGAACAGCGAGCTCTACGCCGACTTCGCCGAGCTGCGGCGCGAGCGGGAAAAGCAGGACGTCTCCATCATCGACTATGTGAACGGGCTGAGCGAGGACAGGATCGCGGGCGACGTCAGCTACGCAACAACCTCGGGCGCGCCGAACGTGATGAGGCTCGGCACGATCCTGCAGCATTTCTTCAACCACCAGACCCACCACCGGGGCCAGGTGCACGACCTGCTGAGCCAGACGCCCGTCCCGCCGCCGCCGCTCGACCTGCTCTATTACGTGCGCGAGGTGCCGGAGGCAGGGTAGGGCGCTGGGCATGCTTCGACACGCGCGTCGATGACGCGCTGCTCAGCATGAGCCTGAATTGGCGGTCCAGCGATACCCTCATCCTGAGCAGCCGCCGAAGGCGGCGTGTCGAAGGATCGGCTCTTACTCCGCCGGCTGGGTCGCCGGCCGTCCGGTGACCGCTTGGGTGCGCGGCAGCATCAGCACGGCGACGAAGATCAGGGACGCCGCCGCGGCCATCACCACGAACAGCGCGGCGAAGCCCCAATAGGCGTGCACGGCCGCGATCATTGGCACCGCGGTGGCGGCAACCGACAGCGTCACGATGTAGCGCACCGCATAGACCCGCGCGCGCCACTCGCTGCGCGTGATGCGGCCGACCAGCACGTCGTTGATCGGGATCTGGCCGAACACCACCAGCATGAAGCCGAAGGCGACCAGCAGCGCGGCGATGCCGGTCAGATGGATCATGATGGCGAAGAAGATCGCCTGTAGCCCGGCCACGAAGGCGAAGACGAGGCGAACCGAGTGCCTGTCGATCAGGTAGCCGACCACGAGCTGGGCGAAGGCCGCCGTGGCGAAGACCAGGAAAGCGTAGCCGCCGACCGCCGTCGCCGAGACGGCGAAGCTCGCCAGCCGCTCGTCGAAAATCTTCGGCAGCGCGAAGGTCGTGCTGTGGAAAATGATACCGCCGACCGCGGTCGAGAAGATGATGATCGAGAAGACGCGGACGAGCGTGGCGCGGTCGAGCGCGATCGTGCCGGCCGCCGCCTTCTTGGCCGCCGCGCCGCTCGCGATTTCGGCCGCGCGGATGTGGCGGCCGGCGTGGGTGAACAGCGCATAGGCGATGCCGAAGACGATCGCGATGGCGCCGGGCACGACAAAAGCGGCGCGCCAGCCCGTCGTGTCGATCAGATAACCGGTGGCGAGCGCCGCGGTCGCCACGCCCATATTGCCGAAGATGCCGTTGATGGCGAGCGGCACGCCGGTCTTCTCCCGGCCGTGCACGACCATGGCGATGCCGACGGGATGATAGATCGCCGCGAACACGCCGGTCATGAACAGCCCGATGCCGATCTCGATCGGCGTATTCGCCAGCGCGGTGAGCAGCGTGCTGAGCCCCATGCCGAGGAAGAAGATCGTCATCATGCCTTCCCGGCTCCACTTGTCGGCGAGCCAGCCGGCCGGGATCGCGCAGACGCCGAAGGCGACAAAGCCGGGCGTGGCGTAGGGGATGACCTCGGAATAGGTCATGTGCCACGCGGTCGTCAGCTTGAGGGCGGCCACGGTCGCGAACACCAGCATGCAGAAATGGTCCAGGAAATGGCCCATATTGAGGAAGAAGAAATTGATCCGCTCGCGATCCATCAAAATCCTCCCGCCGTTGCGGCCCTGATCGTCGCAGGTTGCTGCAAGCGATTCTGCGCCTGACTCGCACGGCGATCTTGCGATATAATGCCATAGAATGTCGCAAATCGGACAATCCCACGCTTACCTGAACCCGGAGGTTCAGCGCCTCGAGGCGCTGCCCCAGCCGGTGGTCGCCTATCGCCGCGACCTGGCGGACGGGGAGACCATTCCGCCGCACCGCCACCGCCGGGCCCAGCTCTGCTTCGCCAGCGAAGGGGTGATGACGGTGACGACCGCGGACGGCGCCTTTGTGGTGCCGCCGCATCGGGCGGTCTGGTTGCCGGGCGGCACCGAGCATCGTGTGGACGCGCGCGGCCGGGTCGTCATGTGCGCGCTTTACGTCGAGCGCGCGGCGGCGCCGGGCTTGCCCCGGGCCGTCTGCGTGCTGCATGTTACTCCCCTGTTGCGGGAGCTCATCCTCGCCGCCGTCGATATGCCCCAGTCCTTTGCGTCCAACACGCCCGAGGATCGCCTGATGGCCGTCATCTTCGATCAGATCCGCGCCCTGCCGGTCGCCCCCTTGTCGCTGCCGATGCCGAAGGACCGGCGCCTCAGGCGGGTGGCGGACGCGCTGCTGTCGGACCCGGCCGACGGGCGCGGCCTCGACGACTGGGCGCGCGTGGTCGGCGCCAGCGCACGCACGCTCGCGCGGCTGTTCCAGCACGAGACGGCAATGTCCTTTCGCGCCTGGCGCCAGCAGCTTCGCCTGCTCCGCGCGATGGAGATGCTCGCGGCGGGCCAGTCGGTGACGACCGTCGCGCTCGATCTCGGCTACGACAGCCCGAGCGCGTTTACGGCGATGTTCCGCCGCACCCTCGGCACCACGCCGAAGCGTTACTTCACCGCGCCGGGCTGATCCGATGGCCAAGTCGCCCTATCCCACCACGCCCTGCGTCGCGGTCTGCCAGATTGATCCGAAGACCGGTTTCTGCATGGGCTGCTACAGAACGCTGAAAGAAATCGCGCAATGGGGTAAATTCAGCGAAGATGAGCGCGTGGCGCTGCTGCCCGAGCTGGAACGCCGTAAAGAGGAAGACCGGCGGCGCTGGGAGGAAAAAAGAAAACGCGATGGCATCACTTGACCAGGCGGCGGGCCGCCAATCGGCCACAACCGGCCACGACAGCAAGATCATCGGGCTGATCTCGGCCGGGCATTTCTTCAGCCATTTCTATCTCTTGACCCTGCCGCCGCTGTTCCTGTTCCTGCAGAAGGACTTCGGTGTCAGCTATGTCGAGCTCGGCCTGGCGATGACCGCCTACAACCTGATCGGCGGCGTGATCCAGGCGCCCGTGGGATTCCTGGTCGACCGCATCGGCGCGCGCCTGCTGCTCTTGCTTGGGTTCGGGCTGAACGCGCTCGCGGTGGGCCTGATCGGCGTGGCGGGCAGCTACTGGATGCTGCTCGCGCTGGCCGTGCTGGCCGGCATCGGCAACAGCGTTTTCCATCCGGCGGACTACGCCATCATGTCGGGCACGGTGTCGGAAGCGAAGGTCGGCCGCGCCTTCGGCATCCACACCTTCTCCGGCTTCTTCGGCGGCAGCGTGGCGCCGATCACGATTGGCCTGCTGGCCGCGATGTGGGGCTGGCGGGCTGCGCTGATCGTCGCGGGCGCGCTCGGCCTCGTCACGCTCGCGGTCATGGCCGCGAACAGCGGTATCCTGGGCCAGGTGGCGCCCGGCGCGAAGAGCGAGCATCGCGCGGTCAACGACGGCGCCGGCGCGCGCCGGGGCTGGTCGCTGCTGCTGACGCCGGCGATGCTGCTGTTCTTCGCGCTGTTCTGCGCGATCACCTTCACCACCAGCGGGCTTTACGCTTTCACGATCAACGGCCTGATCGACCTGCACGGGACGCCCTACACGCTGGCCAACGCGGCGCTCACCGGCTTCCTGATGGCAAGCTCCTTCGGCGTGCTGCTCGGCGGCTTCCTCGCCGACCGGGTCGGGCGGCACGATCTCGTCGCCTCGATCGCGCTCATATTTGCCGCCGCCACGATCGTCCTGCCGGCCTATCTCGCGCTGTCGCCGATCGCCCTCGTGTTCGTCCTGTCGCTGTCCGGTCTCGCCTTCGGCACCGTGCAGCCGGCCCGCGACATGATGGTGCGCGCCATCACGCCGGCGAGCGAGATGGGCAAGGCCTTCGGCTTCCTGTCGGTCGGCATGAGCGTTGGGTCGAGCATTTCGCCGCTCATCTTCGGCTGGTTCATGGACACGCATCGCCCGGATTTCGTTTTCCTGGCCGCGGCCGGCTTTATGCTCGTGACACTCCTGGCGGCGTTGTCCGGCCGGTTCGTCGGGGTCCGGTCGGGCATGGCCCGGCCGCGCGCCGTGGTGCGTTAACCACTTTCTAATCCCTTTCGCGCGATTGCAGTCCGGTGACGCTTTCGTTATATTGCGCCGCACATAATTGCTGCGTCGCAAAAACTCCAAAGTGTTTCGGGTAAAAGGGAAAAAACGGGAAAGGGATCTGCTTAGATGGACATGGAAGCGTTTGATCGGCATGCGCATCTGCATGGCTACTTCATCGAGGACCTTTCAGTCGGGATGAAGGCGTCATACGCGAAGACCATCACGGAAGCTGACATCGTTATCTTCGCCGGCATTTCGGGCGACAACAATCCGCTGCATCTCAACGAAGAGTTTGCGCGCGACTCCATGTTCAAGGGCCGCATCGCGCATGGCATGCTGACGGCCGTGTTCATTTCCACCGTGCTCGGCACCAAGCTGCCGGGGCCCGGCTGCATCTACCTGAACCAGGAGGTCAAGTTCCTGGCCCCCGTCCGTCCCGGCGAGACCGTCTCGACCGAGGTGACGATTACCGACGTCAACCTCGAGAAGAGCCGCGCGGTCGCCAAGTCGATCTGCACCGTTGCGGGCAAGCCGGTCGTCGAGGGCGTCTCGACCCTGCTCGTGCCGTCGCGCGAGAAGATGAAGAAGCGCCAGGCCGCTTGACGCGCGGCGCCGGATCCGTCATTCGGCGCTAAACAAATCTCGCCCGGCCCGCTATATCTGTGCCCGCGTGAAGCGGGCTCTTCCGTTTTCTTTCCGGGGCTTGCACGCTGGACCGAGGGCGATGCGTATACTGCGTCATTTCGATAATGTGCCCGGCGACGCGCGTGGCGGCGTGGTCGTGCTGGGCAATTTCGACGGCGTGCACCGCGGCCACCAGGCGGTGATCGGCGCCGCGGCGGAGGACGCCCAGCGCCTCGAGGCGCCGCTCGTGGTGGTGACCTTCGAGCCGCACCCCCGCCGCTTCTTTCGCCCCGACGACCCGCCCTTCCGGCTCACGCCCTTCCGCAGCAAGGTGATCCAGCTGGCCGCGCTCGGCGTCGACGTGCTGATGGTCCTCACCTTCGATAGGGCCATGTCGCAGATGCCGGCGGAGGCCTTCGTCCGCGACGTGCTGCTGGGCGCGCTGGCGCCGCGCCAGATCACGATCGGTTACGACTTCCATTTCGGGCACAACCGCGGCGGCAATCCCGCGCTGCTGGAGAAGATGCTGCCGCCGGGAAGCGTCCCATCGGTGCAGGTCATCCAGCCGGTCGCCTCGGCCGACGGCGAGGTCTACTCCTCGACCCGCATCCGCGACTACCTGGCCGCCGGCAAGCCGGGCCATGCCGCGGCCTTGCTCGGGCGGCCCTTCGAAATCGAAGGACGGGTGGAGCAGGGCGACCAGCGCGGCCGGACGATCGGTTTCCCGACGGCGAACCTGTCACTCGGCGAATATCTGCGTCCGGCCTTCGGCGTCTATGCGGTGCGCGCGGGGATCGGCGACGGCGAGGCGCCGGAATGGTTCGACGGGGTCGCCAACCTCGGCGTCCGGCCGACGGTCGATGGCCGGAAACTGCTGCTCGAGACCCATCTGTTCAACGTCCAGCGCGAGATCTACGGCCAGCATCTGCGGATCGCGCTGATCGAGTTTATCCGGCCGGAGCGGCGTTTCGACGGGCTCGACGCGCTGCGCGCCCAGATCGCCGAAGATTGCGCCGCGGCGCGCCGGATTTTGCGCACCCGCGCGGCCGGCGCGGCTTGACCGGCGCTCTTTGCCGTATAGGATGGCGCGCCTATCGGAAGACGAAACGATGACCGATTACAAGGACACAATCCAGCTTCCCCGGACCGACTTTCCCATGAAAGCCGGCTTGGCGCAGCGCGAGCCCGAGCTGCTCGCGCGCTGGGAGAAGATCGGCCTTTGGCAGCGGCTGCGAGCGGACGGCAAGGGGCGGCCGAAATTCATCCTGCATGACGGCCCGCCCTATGCGAACGGCCATCTGCATATTGGCCACGCGCTCAACAAGATCCTCAAGGACGTGATCAACCGCTCCCAGCAGATGATGGGCAAGGACGCGAATTACGTGCCCGGCTGGGACTGTCACGGCCTGCCGATCGAATGGAAGATCGAGGAACAGTATCGCGAGGCGGGGCAGGACAAGGACGCGGTCCCGATCGTCGAGTTCCGCCAGGAATGCCGCGAGTTCGCCGACCACTGGATCAACGTCCAGCGCGAGGAGTTCAAGCGCCTGGGCGTGTTCGGCGACTGGGAGGCACCTTACACCACGATGGACTATGCGGCGGAAGCCCAGATCGCGCGCGAGATCGGCGCCTTCCTGCTGAACGGCGGCCTCTACCGCGGCGCCAAGCCCGTGCTGTGGTCGGTGGTTGAGAAGACCGCGCTGGCCGAGGCCGAGGTCGAGTATCAGGACATCACCTCGCCGACCATCCACATCCGGTTTCCGATCGTGACGTCGTCCGACCCGGCGCTGGCCGGGGCGTCGATCGTGATCTGGACGACCACGCCCTGGACCATGCCGGGCAACCGCGCGATCGCCTATGGCGCCGACTTCGACTACATGCTGGTCGAAGTGACGGCGGCGGGCGAGGGCAGCTTCGCCAAGCCGGGCGAGCGCATCGTCGTCGCCGAGGCGCTGCTCGACCAGGTGCTGGACGAGACCAAGATCACCGAGCACAAGGTGCTCGCGACCTTCAAGGGCGCGGCGCTTGCGGGCACCGTCTGCGCGCATCCGCTGCGCGGCAGGGGCTACGACCACGACGTGCCGCTGCTGCCGGCCGACTTCGTCACCACGGACGCCGGCACGGGCTTCGTGCACATCGCGCCCGGCCACGGCGCGGACGACTTCGTGCTCGGTTCGGCGCACGGCATCGAGGTGCCGGAGACGGTCGGCGAGGACGGCACCTTTTACGATCACGTGCCGCTGTTCGCCGGCATGACCGTCTATACCCAGGACGGCAAGCCGGGGAACATCACCGGCGCGGTGATCAAGGAGATGATCGATGCCGGCGGCCTTCTGGCCAAGGGGCGGCTGCGGCACAGCTATCCGCATTCCTGGCGGTCGAAGGCGCCGCTGATCTTCCGCAACACCTCGCAGTGGTTCATCTCGATGGAGACGAACGACCTGCGCGCCAAGGCGCTGAGCGCGATCGACGCGACCAGCTTCTATCCGCCGCAGGGACGCAACCGGCTCTATTCGATGATCGAGAGCCGGCCCGACTGGTGCATCTCGCGCCAGCGCGCCTGGGGCGTGCCGATCCCGGTCTTCGTCGACAAGCGCACGGGCGAGCCGCTGCGCGACGAGCGCGTCGTCGAGCGCGTGGTCGAGGCCTTCGCCGCCGAAGGCGCCGACGCCTGGTTCACCAGCGAGCCGTCGCGCTTCCTCGGCAACGATTACAATCCGGCGGATTACGAGCAGGTGCGCGACGTGGTCGACGTGTGGTTCGACTCCGGCTCGACGCATGCCTTCGTGCTCGAAGGCCGGCCCGATCTCGGCTGGCCCGCCTCGCTCTATCTCGAAGGCTCGGACCAGCATCGCGGCTGGTTCCATTCCTCGCTGCTCGAAGCGTGCGGCACGCGCGGCCGCGCCCCCTATGACGCGGTGCTGACGCACGGCTTCGTGTTGGCCGAGGACGGCCGCAAGATGTCGAAGTCGCTCGGCAACATCGTGGCGCCGCAGGCGGTCGTCGAGCAGCACGGCGCGGAGACACTGCGCCTCTGGGTCGTCGCGTCGGATTATTCCGAAGACCTCAAGATCGGCCCCGAGATCATCAAGTACCAGATCGACGCCTACCGCCGGCTGCGCAACACGCTGCGCTACCTGCTGGGCAACCTGAACGGCTTCAAGCAGGGCGATCGCGTCGCGCCGTCGGCGATGCCGGAGCTCGAGCGCTGGGTGTTGCATCGCATCTGGGAGCTGGACCAGACCGTGCGGAAAGCGTGCGACGGCTATGATTTTCACGGCCTGTTCCGCGCGTTGCACGATTTCTGCGCCGTCGACCTGTCCGCCTTTTATTTCGACATCCGCAAGGACAGCCTCTATTGCGACGCGCTCGACTCGCCGCGCCGCCGCGCCGCGCAGACGGTGCTCGACATCCTGTTCGAGAGCCTGACCGCCTGGCTCGCGCCGATCCTCTGCTTCACGGCGGAGGAGGCCTGGCTCTGTCGTTTCCCGGACACGGACGGAAGCGTGCATCTGCGGCAGTTCCCGGACGTACCGGCGGACTGGCGCGACGACGCACTGGCGGCGCGCTGGGAAAAAGTGCGAGGCGTGCGCCGCGTGGTGTTGGGTGCGCTCGAAATCGAGCGCGCGGAAAAGCGCATGGGCTCCAGCCTGCTCGCCGCGCCGGAGGTCTATGTCGACGCGGCATACCGTGCCGTGCTCGACGGCGTCGACCTGGCCGATGTCGCCATCACCTCCGACGTCACGCTGATCGAAGCGGCGCCGCCGGCCGGCGCCTTCACCTTGCCGGACGTCGCCGGCGTCGGCGTGGTGCCGAAGAAGGCCGAGGGCGAGAAATGCGCCCGATGCTGGCGGGTGTTGCCGGACGTGGGCAGCATTCCCGACGTTCCCGGTGTCTGCGGACGTTGCGCGGAGGCCGTTCAGACCTGCCGGCACGCGGCGTAACGCGATGCTGCGGCTCGGCCTGCTCGTCGCGTTGCCGGTCATCCTTCTCGATCAGCTGACCAAGTGGTGGATTCTGACGGATCTCCTGTATCCGCCGAAAACCTTGACCGTGACCGGATTTTTCAACCTCGTGCTGGTCTGGAACCGCGGGGTCAGCTTCGGCATGTTCGACTCCCACTCGCGGTGGGGGCCGATTTTGCTGATCGCCCTGGCGCTGGTCATCTCGGTCGCGCTGCTGATCTGGCTCTGGCGGGTCGAGAACCGGCTGGTCGCGGTCGCCATCGGCATGGTGCTGGGCGGCGCGCTGGGCAACGTGATCGACCGTTTCCGCTTCCAGGCGGTGGTCGATTTTCTCGATTTCCATGCCTTCGGGTATCACTGGCCGGCGTTCAACGTGGCGGATTCGGCGATCAGCATTGGGGTGGGGTTGCTGCTTTATGACGCACTGTTCGAAAACCGCCGAAAGGCGGCGTAGAGGCCGTAATTCGGTGCCCGGCGTCGTCGGGTTTCGGGCGGAAATGCCGGAATTCCGGAGCGCTTGCCGGGGTAATCCCAATCCTCTACGGCCGGTTGTTTGAAAGCCGGCGGCAACCCATGTAGATTATGGCTGAAATCAGACGGGGGCGGATTTGGCTCGCACCATCTTTCGAACCGGCATTCTGGCGCTGGCGGCAGTTTCCATGTCGGGATGCGTTCTGATCGACGGCTCGCACCGGACGGGGCCGGACGAGTTTGGCGTCGTGACGCGGGCTCCCTTGAGCCAGCCGCCGGATTACGCCTTGCGGCCGCCGCGTGAGGGCGCACAGCGCCCGAACGAGGTCTCGCCCCGGGACGAGGCCCGCAGCCAGCTCCTCCATGTCTCCGCGACCAGCGGCGATTCGCCCTATGCCGCACGGAACGGCGCCGATGGCGTGACGGACGGTCAGAAAAAAGACGGACTCACGCCCGGTGAGCACGCGCTGCTCAAGGAAGCGGATGCGCTGAACGTCGATCCCAATATTCGGATCACGGTCGATCGCGAGAGCGGCCGGGTGAAGGAAGACGATTCGCTGGTCGATAAGCTCGTGTTCTGGAAATCGAAGCAAAAATCCGGGGACAAGGTCATCGACGCCCAGCGCGAGGCGGATCGTCTGCGCCGCGACGCCGCCCTGGGCGTGCCTCCGTCCGAGAACCCGCCGAAGGGCCGCTGATCCGGTCGATTTACCGGTTTTGCCGGCCCGTTTGATTCGAAGGGGTGGCGCACGGCGCAATCTCCAGAAATAGATGGACGGTTTTGATCTGACCGACGGCAATTTTATTGCTGCGAATACTTTGTCTTGATAAAGGGGCGTTATGTCTCTAAGAGAGATTTACTGATCGTATATTGTGCGTTGACGAAGGATTTATTGCGGTTGGCGGATCGGCCACAAGGCCGCCGCCGAACATGGCGGACCCGCCGTTTACTGCGCTGCCCGGCTGGACGCGACGCCGGTCACAAGCGCGTAATCACCGGCTGGCGCTATTGTCTTCACCGGATGGTGAGCGCATATCTCTGAGCGGCTTGCGCACAGTCGGCCGGGCGTCGGGTTCAAGGGAAGGATAGGGATGATGCGGGTTTCGATGCGTCACGCACTGATTGCGGCCGGGTTTTGCCTCATTGCCCTGATCGGAACCGCGCAAGCCAAGGTCTTCAGTCCCGAAAGCTTCACGCTAAAGAACGGTCTGCAGGTCGTCGTCATCACGAACCATCGCGTTCCGGTGGTCACCCACACCATCTATTACAAGGTCGGCGCGATGGACGAGCCGCCGGCGAAGTCCGGCCTGGCGCATTTCCTCGAGCATCTCATGTTCAAGGGGACGAAGACCCTGAAGCCGGGCGAGTTCTCCGCCATCGTCGCGCGCAACGGCGGGCAGGAGAACGCCTTCACGACCGAGGACTATACCGGCTACTACCAGACCGTCGCGGTCGACCGCCTGCCGAAGATGATGCAGATCGAGGCCGACCGCATGTCGAACCTCGTGCTGACGAGTGAGGAGATCGAGCCCGAAAGGAAGGTCGTGCTCGAGGAGTGGCGCAGCCGGATCGAGAACAGCCCCAACGGCAAGCTGAGCGAGATCGCGAACGCCACGCTCTTCATGAACCATCCCTACCGCATCCCGACCATCGGCTGGGAGCACGAGATTCGCGGTCTCACGCGCGAAGATCTGATGAAGTTCTATCACACCTGGTACGCGCCGAATAACGCCATCCTGATCCTGTCGGGGGACGTGACGGCGGCGCAGGTGCGGCCGATGGTGGAGAAATATTACGGCAAGATCCCCGCGCGTAAGCTCCCCAAGCGCCCCGATTGGCGCGAGCCGCCGCAGACCGCCGACCGGCGGGTCATCCTCAAGCACAAGCAGGTCCACCAGGCAACCTGGTCGCGCCGCATGATCGCGCCGAGCTACAGCACCGGCCCGGAAAAGGGCACCTACGCCCTGCAAGTGCTGGCCGAGATCATCGGGGACGGGCCGTCAAGCCGGCTCTATCGGTCGCTCGCGATCGAGCACCGCGTCGCAGCGTCGGTCGGCGCCTGGTATGACCCGGAAGCGCGCGGGCCGGGCACCTTCGGATTCTACGGATCGCCCCGCGCCGGCCACACCGTCGCGGAGATCGAGAAGCTGGTCAACGCCGAGGTCGCCAAGCTGCTCAAGGACGGGGTCACAAACACCGAGGTCTCGGACGCGATTCAGCGGATGAAGGACGCGGCGATCTTTGCGCGCGACTCGATCGATGCGCCGGCGCGCATCATGGGCAGCGCACTGGCCACGGGCCGGACGATCGAAGACGTGGAATCCTGGCCCGACCGCATCGGTCAGGTGACCGCGGCTGACGTGAACAAGGCGGCGCGGGCGCTTCTGATCAACAAGGGCTCGGTCACCGCGATCCTGCTGCCCGAGGAAACGAGTTGAGAGGTCGTCGATGATGCGTTTCTTAGCGCCTGTCCGGCGCGCCCTGATCGTCGTTCCGCTCGCGGCGCTTTTGACCGTGATGTTTTCGGGCTGGGCCGGCGCGGTCGAAGTCCAGCGCGTCGTCAGCAAGGGCGGAATCGTGGCGTGGTTCGTGCGCGATACCTCCGTGCCGCTGTTTTCCATGGAATTCATGTTCCGCGGCGGGGCCGCGCTCGATCCGAAGGGCAAAACCGGGCTCGCCAATCTGACGGCCTCGACGCTCGATGAAGGGGCGGGCGATCTCGACAGCCAAGCCTATCAGGCGCGGCTGCAGAACCTGTCGATCCAGCTCGGCTTCGATGTGGGGTATGACAGCTTCGGCGGCAGCCTGAAGACTCTCAATCGCAACCGCGCCGAAGCGGTGCATCTGCTGCGCCTGGCGCTGATGCAGCCGCGCTTCGACGCGCCCGCCATCGAGCGCATTAAGGGCGAGATCCTCGCCGACCTCAAGCAGCGCGCGTCCCGTCCGGGCTACCTCGCCCATCGCGTCTGGCAGCAGGCCGTCTATCCGCACCATCCCTACGGCAGGCCGGTATCCGGCAACGAGGCGACGCTGAAGAATATCCAGCGCGCGGACCTCAAGAGCTTCGTCAAGGCGAACTTCGCCAAGGACAACCTGCTGGTCGGCGTCTCCGGCGACATCACCAAGGCGGAGCTGGGAAAGCTGCTGGACGACGTGTTCGGCGGCCTGCCCGACAAGGCCGACCAGAAGACCGTGCCGCAGGCCAAGCCGGCGTCGCTCGGCTACACCTTCGTGCTCAACCGCCAGGTGCCGCAGAGCGTGGCCATTTTCGGCCTGCCCGGCCTGCGGCGGAACGACCCGGACTTCTACGCCGCCTATCTGATGAACCACATCCTCGGCGGCGGGACCTTCAGCTCGTGGTTCTACGAAGAGGTGCGCGAGAAGCGCGGCCTTGCCTATTCGATTTACAGCTACCTGGAGCCGCGCAAGGAGTCGCCCTTCTGGATGGGCAACGTGGCCACCGCGAACGCGGGCATGGCGAAGTCGGTCGACCTGATCCGCCAGCAGATCAAGAAGATGCGCGACCAGGGCGTGACCGACAAGGAGCTCGAGGACGCGAAGCTCTACATCAACGGCTCCTTTCCGCTGCGCTTCACCAGCACCGACCGGATCGCCTCGATCCTCGTGCAGCTTCAGCGCGACAAGCTCGGCATCGACTACCTGCAGCGCCGCGCGAGCCTGATCAACGCGGTTACGAAGGAAGACGTCGCGCGCGTGGCGAAGCGCTTCCTGGATCCCGCCAAGCTCACCTTCGCCGTCGTCGGGCAGCCGGACGGCCTGAAGGGAACCGGCAAGACGCCGCAGATCGAGGGCTGGTAGGCGGGACGCAACCTTTCCGAGTCGGCGGCGTTGTCTGAATCCGTCGCCGGACGGTTATCGGAAAGCGCCCGGTTCTCCTGACAGTTTCCGGCATCCGGTTGCATGCGGCGCGGGGGCCGGGCAATATCGCGTACTGGTTGGATATGCCTTATAGCCAAGACGTCGAAAGCTGTTTCTCGGACGCCATCGGCGCGGACGGGCTCACGCGCGCGGAATTCACCGCGCTGCTTGACGCGGCGCGGCCGGCGGTTGACGGTCTGCGCCGGCGTCACGCGGACGGCAGTCTGCCGCTGTTGCGCCTGCCGGCGCGGGACGACGACCTGGCGGCACTCGGCGCCATCGCCGGCCGCTACCGGAAGGACTTCGACGATATTCTCGTCCTGGGCACCGGCGGGTCGAGCCTCGGCGGCAAGAGCCTGTGCGAGCTCGCCGGCCCGGCGCCGGTGCCGCTATCCCCGCCGCGCGTGCATTTCCTCGAAAATGTCGATCCGCACAGCTTCGACGCGCTGATCGCGGCGATCGATCCGGCGCGCACCGGCATCATCGTCATCTCGAAATCGGGCGGTACGGCGGAAACGCTCACCCAGCTCTATTGCTGCCTCAACTGGCTTGCGGCGGCGCGTGGACGCGACGCGCTGTCGCGCCAGGTCACGGCGATCGTCGAGCCCGGCAACAGTGTGCTGCGCCGGCTGGCGGCGTCGCTCGGCATGCCGGTGCTCGACCACGATCCCAATGTCGGCGGCCGTTATTCGGTGCTGTCGCTCGTGGGGCTCTTGCCCGCGATGATCATGGGCCTCGACGCCGCCGCGGTGCGTGCGGGCGCGGCCACCGTGATGGACCGGCTGCTGAAGGAAGACGACATGGCGGCGATCCCGCCCGCGGTCGGCGCGGCGCTCGCCGTCGGCTTTGCGCGTCATCGCGGCGTCAACATGTCGGTCGTGTTTCCCTATATCGACCGCCTGGCGTCCTTCGGTCTCTGGTATCGCCAGCTTTGGGCGGAGAGCATCGGCAAGGACGGCAAGGGCACGACGCCGCTCCGCGCCATGGGCACCGTCGACCAGCACAGCCAGCTGCAGCTCTACCTCGATGGCCCGAAGGACAAGATCTACACCATCGTCATGGGCGCCCCGGCGGACCAGGGGCCCGTGATCGACACCGCGCTGTTCGACGACCCGGCGCTGTCACCGCTGCGCGGGCGGCGCATGGGCGATCTGCTGGATGCGTGTCAGCGCGCGACGGCGGAGACGCTGGTCGCCAAGGGCCGGCCGGTGCGCGTCATGCGGCTGCCCCGGGTGGACGAGCGCGCGATGGGCGCGCTGATGATGCATTTCATGCTCGAAACGGTCATCGCCGCGCATCTCTTCGGCGTCGATCCCTTCGACCAGCCCGCCGTCGAGCAAGGCAAGGTGCTGGCGCGCCGCTACATGGAAGAGCGGGGCGGGACGTGATCATCCGCCGGCTGCCCGAGACGGTGGTCAACCGCATCGCGGCGGGCGAGGTGATCGAGCGGCCGGCCTCCGCGGTCAAGGAGCTGGTCGAGAACAGCATCGACGCCGGCGCGCGCCACATCGAGGTGACGGTGCGCGACGGCGGCAAGTCGCTGATCATGGTGACCGACGACGGTTCCGGCATGAGCCGCGACGACCTGGCGCTCGCCGTCGAGCGCCACGCCACCTCCAAGCTCCCCGATTACGACCTGTCGGCGATCGCCAGCCTCGGCTTCCGCGGCGAGGCGCTGCCGTCGATCGGCGCGGTCAGCCGCATGGCGATCACCAGCCGCGCCGCCGGCGACGACAGCGCCTGGACGCTCGCCATCGAGGGCGGCCGCCGGGCCGAGCCGATCCCGGCCGGGCATCCCGCCGGCACGCGGATCGAGGTGCGCGACCTGTTCTACGCCACCCCGGCGCGGCTGAAATTCCTCCGCTCGCCGCGCAGCGAGACGCAGCAGATCGCCGACGTAGTCAACCGGCTCGCCATGGCGCGGCCCGAGATCGCCTTCACCTTCGTCGACGAGACGCGCACGCGCATCCGGCTGGACGCGACCCAGGGCGACCTGCTGGAGAGTCGTCTCGAGCGGCTCGCCGGGGTGATGGGGCGCGAATTCGCCGCCAATGCCCTGCCGGTCGACGCTGAGCGCGAGGGCATCCGGCTCACCGGCTATGCCGGCGTGCCGACGCTCAACCGCGCCAACGCGGCGATGCAGTATCTCTTCGTCAACG
>CAZPFL010000067.1:0-21566 GCA_964585785.1 uncultured Rhodospirillaceae bacterium | reverse complement strand
ATACGGCATCGACTACAAGTACAGCGACTTCGACTGGAGCTGCGAGCGCTACGCCAAGACGGGCAGCATGATGCCCGAGGACGGCATCGAGCAGCTGCGCGGCCACGACGCGATCTTTCTCGGCGCGGTGGGCTTCCCGAACGTGCCCGACCACGTGTCGCTCTGGGGTCTGTTGATCCCGATCCGCCGCGAGTTCCAGCAATACGTCAATCTGCGCCCGGTGCGGCTTCTGCCCGGCATCACGCCGCCGGTGCACGGCTACAAGGCGGGCGACATCGACTTCTACGTCGTGCGCGAGAACTGCGAGGGCGAGTATTCCTCGATGGGCGGGCGGATCTACGGCGGCCTGCCGAACGAGACGGTGATCCAGGAGTCCGTCTTCACCCGTATGGGCGTCGACCGGATCCTGAAATACGCCTTCGAGCTGGCGAAGAGCCGCAAGGCCAAGCACCTGACCTCGGCGACCAAGTCCAATGGCATCATCTACACCATGCCCTATTGGGACGAGCGCTTCGCCGCGATGAAGAAGAATTACCCCGGCATCAAGACCGACCAGTACCACATCGACATCCTGACCGCGCATTTCGTGCGGCATCCGGACTGGTTCGACGTGGTGGTCGGCAGCAACCTGTTCGGCGACATCCTGTCCGATCTCGGGCCGGCGGTGACCGGCACGATCGCGGTGGCGCCGTCCGCCAACATCAACCCGGAGCGCGAGCATCCTTCGATGTTCGAGCCGGTGCACGGCTCGGCCCCCGACATCGCGGGGCAGGGGATCGCCAACCCGATCGGCCAGATCTGGTCGGCGGCGATGATGCTGAACCATCTCGGCAAGCCGGAAGCGGGGGCGGCCATCGTCAAGGCGATCGAGACCGTGCTGTCCGAGAAGAACGCGCCGCTGACCCCCGACATGGGCGGCAAGGCGAACACGCAGGAGCTGGGCAAGGCGATCGCGGACGCGGTGGCATGAGCAGCCGCTATTTCGAGGACTGGACCGAAGGCGAAGTCGTCGAAACCCGCGGCGCGACGGTGACGGAATCGCAGATCATCGATTTCGCGATGCTCTACGATCCGCAGCCGATGCATATCGACAAGAGCTTCGCCGAGGCCGGGCAGTTTGAAGGCCTGATTGCGAGCGGCTTCCAGACGGTCGCAATCAGCTTCCGGCTGTTTTATGACCTCGGCTATCTCACCCATTCCAACATCATCGGCATCGGGCTCGACGAGGTGCGCTGGACCGCGCCGGTGCGTCCCGGCGATACGCTGCACTGCCGGGTCGAGGTGCTCAGCCTCAAGGAATCGCGGTCCAAGCCCGATCGCGGCACGATGATGTTCAAGCTCACCACGGTAAACCAGCACGGCACCGAGGTGCTGAACTTCCGTAGCACCTGCATGCTGAAGAAAAAAGCGGCCGCTTCGACCTAAGCTTCGAACGGGAAAATCGGGGAGGCCATGGGCGATGAGGCATAACGGCGTCCTGGCCGGCCGTTTGGATCGCCGCCGGTTCCTCGCCCTGCTGGCGGTAGCGCCCTGTCTCGTCGCTTTCGGCGCGGCAGCGCCGGGAAATGCCGCCGCCTGCCGCCGTTTCTACATCGCCGGCCATGTGCGCCATGCCAGCATCATCATCGACCGGCGCGATTTCGACCCGGCGCGCAGCATCGACTCACCGGAATTCGCGGACAAGGAATGGCTGGAGTTCGGCTGGGGCGATGCGGATTTTTACCGGGCGAATGGCGAGAATATCCTCTTGGGACTGAAGGCGCTGCTTTGGCCGACCGCTGCGGTGATGCATGTCTATGGGTTCGACGGCACGCCGAAGGCGGCCTTTCCCGCAAGCGAGGTGCTGGCGCTCGACCTGACGGCGGACGGTTATGCGCGGCTGATCGCTTTCCTCAAAGCCGCTTTCACGCGCGACGCGGCCGGACATGTGAAGCGTCTGGGGACGGGCCTCTACGGCCTCAGCTTCTTCTACGCGGGCGAGGGGACCTACGACGCCTTCCACACCTGCAACACCTGGACGGCGGAGGCGCTTGCCGCCGGCGGCTTTCCGATCGATCCGGCGGAAGTCGGAACCCTTCGCCAGTTCATGACCCGTGTCCGCGGCAAGACGCATGCGGCCTGCCGCGCCGGCGCCGCGTAACGCCTATCCCTGTACGCTGGCGATGAACGCCTTCCACTCGACGGCGAGCGCCTCCAGCGACTTGCCGTATACCTTTTGCCAGCGGTCCGGATCGCTCGGGATGCGTCGATGCGGCACCATCGGCGTCATCGCATAAAGCGTGCGGAATTTGTCCATGCCGCGCGTCTCGATCAGGTAGCGGACGAAGGCGCCGGCGACGAGATAGGCCTTGAGCTGCTTGGGCCGGTCCGGGGTCATCAGTCCTTTCGGCGCGATGATCGAATCGAGCAGCGGCAGATCGGCGTCGGCGGCGTCGGGCTTCACCGCTTTGTACAGATCCCGGCCGAAATTCGGATAGGCCGGCTGGCCGCCGAGATGCTCATGCGCGTAGACCGCCAGCCCCTCCGCAAGAAAACGGTTGGCGTTGGGGGCGAAGATATGCGTGACCTCGTGCAGGATGGGCGAGCGTCCGCGTCGCGTCTTGCCGGATCGGAACAGCATCGTACCCCGGTGGCCGCGCCAGGCGGGGATCATGGCCATCGACGAGCCGAGATTGTCTTCGATATTGACCGTGTAGGGACCGTCGAAGGTATCGCCCCACCAGGCGCAGACCTTCCGGATCGCCCGACGGAGCCTCTTCTCGAAAATTTGGATGTCCTTGTCGGACAGCGCTTCCGCGTGGATGGTCACCTTCGGCTTTGGGCACGTCGCCTCTGCCGCCTGGGCCGTGCCGGAATGCGACGCCGTCATCAAGATCACGATGACGGCCAGCGCCGCGACAATGGTTCCGCCGCCTGACCGGGCGGCTTCGGCGTCGGCGGGCCGCACGCGCGACCCGACCGGCACGAACCCTCTGATTGTCATGTGCTAGACCGGCATCGCCCAAGCCATGTCCTGGTATCCCGGCGCGTAGATGTTGTTGGTGATCGCCGGGTTTCGGTTGATCATCGGCCGCGCGTAGAGCGGATGCGTCATCGAGCGGATCTCGTGCTCGATCTGATACAACGCCTTGCCGCTCTTGGGATCGCAGATGTCGACGAAGCGGTACTGATGCTGATTGCTTTCCTGCGTGATCATCTTGTTCTTGCGTAGGAATTTATACGGCCGCGAAAAGTCGGCGACGTAAAGCTGGAGGTGGTGGCCGTCGTATTCCGGGAGTTTCTTTTTCGTCTCGCGGTAGACGAGGCACTGCTGCGGGCCGACGGCGATCCGCGCGGCGCTGCCGCCGTTGGCCTTCTCGACCTTCGTCATGGCGCCGAACACCTCGCCGTAGAAGCGCGCGATGCCCGCCGCGGTGCCGGCCGGCACGTCGAATTCGACATAGGGCATGCCGAGCACGATCGGGCCGAAGCGCTCTTCCGGCGCGTGGCAGCGGATCTGGTTGCCCCAGGGGCAGGTGACGTCGACGTACCGGTTGCTCTTGCCGTTGCCCGCCTTGTAGCCGAACTTCGTGCCGTGGAGCGGCTTGCGCACCATCTCGAGGCGCTGCACGAGCTGGTCGAGGCTGGGCACGACCAGCCCGACGCGGCCGCGGAAAACCTGCGGCTCGCCGATCGGCAGGTGGAACTGGCTACGGCCGATGTTGACCCACATGTTGACCACGCCGGTCACCAGATAGGGATCACGCGTCATGCCGAGCCCGGTAATGTAAAACAGCGTCGCGAGCCGCTGATCGGGCACCATCACGTTGACATGTTCGAGGCCGACGACGTTGCCGAGATCCTCGGCAGCGCGGTCGTATTGCTTCTTTTTCATGTTTTTCATGTGCGTTTCCCCAGGGCCTGGGCCCTTGATTCAGATTGCTTTACGGCGTGGCCGCGGTGCGGCCGTCGCCTAGCCCGCTTTCTTCGGCTGCATCTCGCGCGCCTTCTTCTCGATCGCGGGGAGCAGCGAGGCGATCAGCTCCTCGTCCAGCCCGTCGGCGATGTCGGGATAGCCGGCCGCCGCAATCATCGGCCGGAGCTTGCCGGCCTTGAACACGCCGAGCGTCCACTCCAGAGGATCGGGCACCAGCGTTTTGTCCCAGTAGATGCGATGGTTCTTGTAGCGCGGGCCGTAGTGATAATGCGGCGCCTTGCGGAAGCAGTCGAAGGCAAGCACCTCGGCTTCCGCGTGATAGGCGTCCGTCGGCGTCCCGGCCAGATCGGTCATGACGTGGATCGCGAGCCCGCCATCGTCGCCGAGCGTCCGCATCTCCAGGCCGAAGCGGATGTTGCCTGCCTCGTAGATATCGGTCCCGCGGTTGTGCTTGACCGTGCGGCGGCCGTTGATCGCACGTTCCTTCGCGATCGCCTCGACCTCGCCCAGCTTCTCGCCGATGCGCTTCTTGTCGAGCTTGCCCGCCACTTGTTCGAAGCCGGCGGTCGTCAGCATCTCCGGCAGCTTCTCGCGCATCTGCTTGATGCTGAAGGTGATCGGGTTCGGGTCGGTGATCGGGTCGATGCGGCAGACCTTCGCTTTCCCTTCCGGGGCGTAGACGTAGCTGCGCTCGACGTCGAAGCAGTTGAAGCGCAAGAGCTGGGTCATTTTACCGCCAACGTCGCCTTCGACCCAGATGACCACGCCCTGGTCGGCATGGCTGTGGATGTTGGCGTCCCATTGTTCCTGGCGAACGGCGAAAGTCACGTTGCCGGCGTCGACTCGAGTACTGCCGTCGTGCATAGCGGACACTCCATAAAGGGGTCGGGGTGGCTAAAAAGCCGAAGAAAGAGTAGCAATTAGGGATATACCGATCAACTCGGGGCTGGGAAGGCGCCGAAACGGGCCGCCGGCCCCGGGGACCTGCCGATCGGACAAAATCTTCACGCGGGAGCGAAGCACCATGATCTATGAATTGCGCATCTATCACTGCGTTCCGGGGCGCCTGCCGGCGCTGCTCAAGCGGTTCGACACGATCACCCTGAAGATCTGGGAAAAGCACGGCATAAAGCAGGCCGGCTTCTGGACGGTCGGGATCGGGGAGTCGAACCAGGACCTATACTATATGCTCGCTTGGGAGTCGCTGGCCGACCGCGAGAAGAAGTGGGACGCGTTCCAGGCCGATCCTGCCTGGATCTCCGCCCGCGCCGAGACGGAGAAGGACGGCCCGATCGTCGCCTCGGTCAACAACCAGATGCTGCTGCCGACGAGCTTCTCGGCCGTGAAGTAGGGCCGGAGCCGTCTCAACCCCGTCCGGCTTCGGGCGTTTCGATATGCTCGGGCCGGACGCCGAGGCCGATCAGCCGGCCGGGGATGTTGCGCAGCAAGGGAAAGGTGTCGAGCAGGCGCATGACGAAGGGCGGCTTCGCTTCGGCCGTCTCGCTCAGCACGCCGGAGATCACCCGGTTCTGGATCAGCAGCTGTAGGCGCTGGGTGACACGGGTCGGCCATTTGCGCCGCCGCTCCACGAAGCCGAGGTCTTCCACGTCGACGCCGCCTTCGGCCAGCGGCGCGGCCAGCAGATTCGCGGCGGCGACCGCGTCCTGGATGGCGAGGTTAATGCCGACGCCGCCGACCGGCGACATCGCATGCGCGGCGTCGCCGATGCAGAGGAAGCCCGGCCGGCACCAGTCCTCTAGCCGGTTCACCTGCACCGTCAGCAGGCTGACGTCGTCCCAGCCCGACAGCTTCTGCAACCCGTCCGCCAGCGCCGGCGCATGGCGGGCGATGCGGCGGCGGAACGCGTCGAAGCCCTCGCGCCGGATACTGTCGTTCGTGCCCTTGGGGATGACATAGCCGCATTGCCAGTAGTCGCCGCGGTCGATCGCGATGAGGATGAAGCCCGAGCCGAACCGGCCGAGCGGCTGGTCGGGCTTGTCGGGACCGTGTTCGACCTTGAACCAGAGGACATCCATCGGCGCGCCCAGGTCCCGGACCTGAAGCCCGGATTGCGGGCGCAGCGTCGAGTGCCGGCCGTCCGCGGCGACGGTGAGCGCGGCCGAGACCTCCAGCGCGCCGTTGGCGGTCGTCGCCCGCACCCCGGTGACGATGCCGTCGCGTTCGACCAGATCGGTCGCCGCGCAGCCCATTCTGAGCTCGAAGGACGGGTAGGTCCGGGCGTGGCGGGCGAGAAAGTCGAGGAAATCCCACTGCGGCATGAAGGCGATGAAGCCGCATTCGGTCGGCAGGTATTCGAAATCGGCGATGGTCAGCGCGCGCGACCCGAACACGGCCTGGATGCTGCGGAGCTTCTGATGCGGCAGGGCCAGCAGGTCGGGCAAGAGCCCCAGCTCGTGGATCAGCTCCAGGGTCGAGGGATGGATCGTATCGCCGCGAAAATCCCTAAAGAAATCAATGTGCTTCTCCAGAACCAGCACGTCGACCCCCGCCCGCGCCAGGAGGAAGCCCAGCATCATGCCGGCGGGACCGCCGCCGGCGATGCAACAAGTCGTGGAAATCGTCTCGGCCATGGACGCCGCGCGTGAACCGTTTCCCGGTTCCGCGACGATGCCCGCTGGCCCCGGCAGGGGCAAGGGGCTTCTGGGGAGCCTTGCAGGAAGGGCGTGACAAGCGCGGGTTGACGGTGGATCATCCCGTTAACGAAAATCGGACCCGAAGGGTTCCGGACATCCATTCCAGGAGGGCCCCCACCCATGGCGAATAATGTCATTCGTGTCGGTTTGATCGGCGCCGGCGGCAACACGCGGTCACGGCACATCCCCGGCTTCCGGAAGCAGGAAGGCATCGAGCTCGTCGCCGTCGCCAACCGCACGCCCGAATCGGCCAAGAAGGTGGCGGACGAATTCGGCATCGCGAAGGTCGCCGCCGATTGGACCGAGCTCCTGGCCGACGATGGCGTCGACGCGGTTTGCATCGGCACTTGGCCCTACATGCACGAGCAACTCACCATCGCGGCGCTCCAGGCCGGCAAGCACGTGCTCTGCGAGGCGCGCATGGCGATGAACCTGGCGCAGGCGCGCGCGATGCTCAAGGAGTCGCGCCGGCACCCGGCCCTGACCGCGCAGATCGTCCCGGCGCCCCATACGCTCGCCTTCGACAAGACGATCATCGGCATGATCGGATCGGGCTATATCGGCAAGCTGATCACGCTCGACGCGCGGGTGACCGTGAACAGCGATTTCCCCAAATGGGAGTCGCCGGTGCACTGGCGTCACGACAAGGTGCTCTCGGGCAACAACATCATGGGTATGGGAATCTGGTACGAGGCGATGATGCGCTGGGTCGGCCAGGCTTCGAGCGTGCATGCGATCGGCCAGTCGGTCGTTGCCTACCGCACGGACAAGGCCGGCGCGCGCGTGGCGATGACGATTCCCGACCATGTGGACATTATCGGCCGGATGGAGCAGGGCGGGCAGATGCGCTTCAATTTCTCGACCGTGGTCGGGCTCGCCCCGGCCTCGGCGGAAGTCCATATCTTCGGTACGGAAGGGACGATCGCGCTGCGCCAGGACAAGGAGGGCAAGATGAGCCTCTGGTCCGGCAAGCGCGGCGACAGCGACCTCAAGGAAGTCGCGATCGACCCGGCGAAGCGCGGCGGCTGGCGCGTCGAAGAGGAGTTCGTCAACGCCATCCGCGGCCGCGAGCCGGTCACCCATACGGATTTCGCGACGGGCGTGAAATATATGGAATGGACCGATGCCGTCACGATGTCACTTCGCAGCGGTAATTCGGTACAACTACCGCTGATGGAGGGGTGAGGAACAAGCGTTGGGAACAATCACCGTTCAAGGGGCGTTCATGGCGATGCGCTCCCATGGCATTACTCTCGGAGGATTCTGATGAAAACTGGATTATCGGTGGCGGCGGTTCTCGTTGCCCTCGCCGTGAGCGCTCCCGCTTTTGCGCAGACGGGGGATAATGCGCTGCTCCAATCGAAGCTCGCGCAGTGCCGGACCATCGTGGACCCGGGGCTCAAAGCGCAATGCATGGAGCAGGCACGTAGCATGATGCGTTCGCAGCAAACGCAACAGCAGCAGATGCAGCAGCAGATGCCGGGCCAGTACCGGCCGGGGATCAACTCCAACCTGCCGCCGCAGAATCAGCGGAATCGCTAAGACCGGTCCGCGGCGGCACTGTGGCGGGCGATCAGGCGCTTAAAGGTCGACCCGCAGGCGCTTGATCGTCGCTTCGTCGAGCGTCACGCCCAATCCGGGACCGTCCGGGATCGGGACTTCGCCGTCGATCGGGGTGATCGGGTTTTCGACGATGTCGGTCGCGAGCGCGCCGCTGACGCCGACGGCGAAGACGCCGGCCATCACGGGCGACGGCCACGCCGCGCAGAGATGCGCGACCGACGCCGTCGCGACGCTGGTGCTCGGGTGGTTGCCGGGATTGATGCCGAGCCCGGCCGCCGCGCCGACATGCCAGAGCCGCTGCATGTAGTGCAGGCCGCCATTCTTCGCGACCTTGCTCTGGAACGAGCTCGCCGCGCGCTTGCGAATGATCTCCAGCAGGGAGTGGTCGGTCGAAACGGATTCATCCGCCATGACCGGCATGCGGATGGCGCGCGCCAGCGCCGCCATGCCGTCGATGTCCCAGATCGGCAGCGGCTGCTCGGCGGTTTCGATATCGAAGGGCTCGAGCTTGGTCAGCAGGTTGAGCGCGCTGTCGTAATCCAGACAGGCGTTGGCGTCGACGCGGAGGATGATCTTGTGGCCGAACTCGCGGCGCAGCGCTTCCGCGTTGCGCAGGTCGTGCGCGGGGTCGTTGCCGATCTTGAGCACGAGGTGCCGGAAGCCGCGCTCGACGAAACCTTGCGCCGACTCGATCACCGACGCGGTCGTCCCCTTCATGGCCAGCACCGCCGCAACCCGCACCCGATCGCGGCACTTGCCGCCCAGGAGCTGATAGACCGGAACGCCCAGTATCTTTCCCATCAGGTCGTACATCGCGTCGCCGATGGCGGCCTGGGCGTAGAAGGTGTTGTACATCGCCTCGTTCAGCTCGTGCAGCACGGCGGCGACGTCGAAGGGCGAGCGGCCGGTTACTCGCGGCGCGAAGTGGTCGTCGATCGTGCGCACGAGGTTGGGCAGCGTCTCGGCGCTGCCCTGCCGGCGCCAGGCCTGCGTCTCGCCGATTCCGACCGCGCCGAGGTCGGTGTGCAGCCGGACGATCAGCGTCTCGACCGCCTCGCGCGCGGCGCCGCTGGCGATCTTGAACGGCGACTGGAAAGGCGTGCTCAAGGGCAGGCACTCGACACGCGTGATCTTCACCGGGGCGTGCGCATGCGCCGACATCGCAACCGAGGGGGCCTGGCTCATGGGATGGTTCCTCCGTTCCTGTCAGCTTAGGCGAAACCTTCGTTGCGCGGAAATCCGGCGCCGCGGCCGGACTCAGACCTTCGTCGGGAACCGCTTCCGAAGCTCGGCGACCTGCGCGGCGGTCAGCGGGCGCGTCTTCATATGCTGAAGGAGGAGATAGAGCTTCGCCGTTTCTTCCAGCTCCTCGGTCGCATAGACCGCGTCTTCCAGCGACGTGCCGGCGACGACCGGCCCGTGATTGGCGAGCAGCACGGCGTGATGCTTCGACGCCATCTCGCGCACCGCCTTGGCGAGATCGAGATCACCCGGCGGGAAGTAGCGGATCAGCGGCAGCGTGCCGATGCGCATCACGTAATAGGCGGTCAGCGGCGGCAGCACGTCGGCCACATCGATGTCCGCCATGCAGCTCACCGCGACGGAATGGACGGAATGCAGATGCACGACGGCGCCGGCCTTCGGGCGCTGCTCGTACATCGCGACGTGCAGGAAGGATTCCTTGGTCGGCGCATCGCCGCCGACATGCTTGCCCGCGTCGTCGAGCTTCGAGATCCGCGCCGGGTCGAGGTTGCCGAGCGACGACCCGGTGGGCGTCATCAGCCAGCCGTCGTCGATCCGGACGCTGATATTGCCGCTCGATCCGGCGGTCAGGCCCCGGTCGAAGATCGACTTGCCGAACCGGGCGATCTGGTCGCGAATTGCAGCGTCACTCATGGGAGCATTCCAATCGCTTTGGAGAAGAAGTCCTCGCTTCCGAAATTGCCGGACTTCAGCGCCAGCGCCAAGCGCGGCCCGCCGATCGTCTCGGTCCAGGGGACGCCGGGATCGATCTCCGGACCGATGCGGAGCCCCGTCACGCCGAGCGCGGAGACCACCGCGCCCGAAGTCTCGCCACCGGCGACCACCAGGCAGCGCGTCCCGGCGTCGACCAGGCCCTTGGCGATCGCGCCCAGCGTTGTCTCCATCATGGCGCCGGCGCGGTCGCGGCCGTAGCGCGCCTGGATCGCCGCGACCTCGTCGGGATCGGCGGAGCTGTAAATCAGGATCGGCGTGTCCTTGGGCTGCGCCGCCGCCCAGTCGAACACCTCGCGCAGGACGGGCGCGCCCTCGGCGATGCGGTCGGCGTCCAGTTTCCAATGCGGCCAGCGGCGGCTGGCAAAGGCGACTTGCTGGCGCGTCGCCTGCGAGCAGCTTCCCGCCAGCACGGCGGCGCGGCCCTCGACGGCCGGCAAGGCGGGGACGGAGCCCGCGCCCATCAATCCCTGGCGGCGGAAGTTGTCGGGCAGGCCGAGCGCCACGCCCGACCCACCCGTGATCAGGACATGCCCGGCCGCCGCGGTGCCGATGACTTCCAGGTCGTAGTCCGTGATCGCATCGGCCACGCCGTAAGCGACGCCTTTCCCGCGCAGCGCGTCGATCGCGCGGGCGACCGGCTCCTCGCCGGATGCGACGACCGGCCAGGGGATGAGCCCGACGGGGCGCCGCGTCTGCGCCGCCATCAGGCGGACCAGGCTCGAGTCCCGCATCGGCGTCAGCGGATGGTCCTTCATCGGCGAGTCCGACAGGAGCTGGCCGCCGACGAACAGATGGCCCTGGTAGATCGTCCGCTTGTTGGTCGGGAAGGCGGGGCAGACGAGCGCGAAGTCGGTCTCCAGCGCATCCATCAGCGCGTCGGCGACCGGTCCGATGTTTCCGTCCGCCGTCGAATCGAAGGTCGAGCAGTATTTGAAGAAGAATTGCTGCGCGCCTCGGCGCTGCAGCCAGGCTAGCGCCGCGAGCGACTGATCGACGGCCTGCCGGACCGGCGCGGTACGCGACTTGAGCGCGATGATCACGGCTTCCGCGTCGCCCGTGTCCATGCCGGCGTCAGGCACGCCGATGGTCTGGAGCGTGCGCATGCCGCGCGTGACCAGCATGTTCGCGAGGTCGGTGGCGCCGGTGAAGTCGTCGGCGATCGCGCCGAGCAGGATTCCCATCGCACGGCCTTTCCGGTGTGGGTGTGCAGGTAGACTCGCGCGCCGACCCCGCTTCGTCAACGGGGGTAGGAGCGCGGTGATCGCGCGCGGGCTCGCGTCGGCGCGGCTGATATGCCATAGATTCGGAGACCATCCTGTCCGTCGCCCGTCCCGGCCCGGAAAGCAGCATCACAACATGACAACCTTGCGCTCGTTCCTTCCCGACTGGCCGCGCTGCCGGCGCTTCGCGACGGCACTGGGGGTGGGCGCGATCGGCGGCGCGCTGTTCAAATATCTCACGGCGCCGATCCCCTGGATGCTGGGGGCCATGTGCTTCACCGCCGCGCTGGCTTTCCTGCGCGTGCCGTTCGAGGTTCCGAAGCTTCTGCGCACCGCGAGCCTGATGATGGTCGGGCTTCTGCTCGGCAGCGCGTTTACGCCGGATATCCTGGACCGGATCGGCGCCTGGGCGGGCGCGGTGGTGCTCAACATCGTCTATCTAATCTGCGTCGTCACCACCGGCACCGTCTACTTCCGCAAGGTCGCGCGGCTCGATCCGGCGAGCGCTTATTTCGCCTCGACGCCGGGCGGCCTCGTGCAGATGCCCTTCCTCGCCGAGGCCTTCGGCGGCAGCGCCCGCGACGTCTCGGTGGTGCATGCGTTGCGTATCGTCGTCGTCGTCCTGGCCATCCCGCTGTACATGCGCTTTACGGAGAGCGCTCTGTTCCTGGCGAACGCCCGGGCGGTGCATGTGGCCGGCGCGCCGCTCGGCCCGCTCGACGCGCTCATCCTGATTGCGACGGCGCTTGCGGGATACTGGCTGGCCCGGCTCTGCCGCCTGCCGGCGCCGCCGCTGATCGGCACGATGATCCTGAGCATCGTCGTGCACGCGACCGGGCTGACGCATGCCCGGCCGCCGGCGGCGCTGTTCAGCGCGGCGCAGGTGGTGCTGGGCGGCGCGGTCGGCGCCTATTTCATCGGTCTCCGGCTGCTCGCCCTAGGCCGCATCGCCGTCATCTCGCTCGCCTGGACCGCCGTTCTGCTGCTGATCGCCGCGCTCTTTGCCTGGATCGGCGAGGAGATCATCGGGCTGCCTTTCTACGTCCTGCTGGTGGCGCTGTCGCCTGGCGGCCAGGCCGAGATGGGGCTGGTCGCGCTCGCGCTCGGGATCGAGGCCGCCATGGTCGCGACCATGCATTTCTTCCGCAGCTCGGCATCCTTCCTGCTCGCCCCGCTGATGTTCCGCCTGCTGCGGCGCTGGATGTAGAGACGGGGCGGACGACCCGGTCAATCTTTCGTTAATCTCTGCGCTATACAATCATCAGTAGATATAGCCCAACACGGGCTCCATCCGTCGTCCTAGGCCCTATGGTCCGTACATCCGAGTTCCGAAGACTCTCGGTCATGCGCGCAATGTCCCGATTTTGCAGTGCCACTTTGGGCGCCAGCGCGATCGCGGCAGTGTTGTGCTCGCAAGGGGGCGCCGTCGAGGCGGCGGAACAGGCGGCGCTTCCGGCCGCCGTCTTGGAGCGCCTGGAAACGATCCGATTGCTGAAAGCGGAGAATTTCAAGGAACTCGAAATCCGCTTCGCGAAAGTTGCCGCTATGGCGGAAGCCAATCCGTCGGTCGATTGGAATTCGGTCTATACGATTTCCGCTTTCGACACTGCGGATCCGGGAATCGTTCGGCCACTGAATCATTGGCGCGAGGCCTATCCCGAAAGTTTCGCACCTTACTTGGCTTTCGGCCTGTACAGCACACATATCGGCTGGACCGTGCGCGGATCGGGAACGGTGAGGTATACGAACGCTGCGCGATTCGTAGAAATGAAGAAATACTTCGAAGCCGCAACGGCCTCGTTGCGAACCTCCTTGAAATACAATCCAAAAATTGGCATCGCCTGGGGCGAACTGATCAACATCGCAAAGACGACTGGCGATCATCGCGCGGTCGATACAATTTTCGCTGAAGCGCTGACGCACGTGCCGAAATCGTCGTGGGTCTACGGTGCCTACTACGACGCACTCGCCCCGAAATGGGGTGGATCTGCGGCGCAGCAATTTGCGTTGCGCCTACGAATGCAAAGCATGTTTCCCGGCAATCCGGATTTTGCCTGGGTTGCAACTGTGGAAGACCGAGAGGCGGCATGGAATTTGTATTGGAACGACAAGAACGTCGAAGCGCTGGCAACGTTTGACGACCTGATCGGTCGAGGCGACGGGTCCGGTAGCCACCGCGGACGGGCTCTCTCGCTTCGAGACCTCGGCAAATACGAAGAGGCTGTTGCGGAATTTCAGCGTGTCGTTGAAATGGACCCTGGTGACCCGGAAGCCTATGCCGAGCTAGGGGAAATCCAGGCAACCAAAAAGGAATATTGGGCCGCCGCGCGCCGAAACATGGGCATCGCTCTGATGCTGGATCCGTATAATCCGGCGTTCCTGGTCATTCGGGCCAATTTCATGATGAGCCATGCAAAGCTGAATGCCGCCAAGAGGGACTTGGACAATGCTCTTCTTTTGGGTGCGTTGGATGACCGTGTCCGGGACAGTCTTCGCCGCTATGACGCAATCATCGGAGATGACAAGGCAGCCATGGCGGAGTCCGAAAATATGCTGCGTCTCGTCCCAGGCAATCTGAACAACCTGTTGAGCTATGGTATGGCGTTTTTCACGCGGCAAGACTGCCGCGCGGGTCCGGTGTTCGAGCGGTATCTCACCGTTTGCCGGAAGTTGAAGGAGTGCGATGAGGGGCAGCAGGAGTATGTCGCGTCGCTGCTCTTCAGTATCAGGAACTCGTGCAATTAGTGGATCACTTTGTACTCGTGGGCGGCAGCTTGTTCATTTTCTCGATATCGGACGCATACGGGCGAAGCACCTCTGCATCACGCTCCGCCAAGGTATCGCGGTCCAAAGACCGCTCGGATTCGTCGAGTGCTTCCAGCCGGCCGGTGCGCTCCCCTTCGGGCAACTCGCCGATCTTGGCGCGTTCTGCTTCGAGCACTTTGCGGCGCTGCATTCGCTCCTCCCGCAGGTGCTTTACATGCGCCGGGTTTATTTCCGACAAACGCAGCATTCCGTAAGCATAAGCGATGCGTTCGTTGAGGCGCATCCAGGATACACGGTCGTCGTAGCCATAGCTTTGCAGGAGCAGCTCGAAATCGGGCATCGCGTCGGCCGCGTCCATCTCCGCATACGCGCGCTCGAACGTTCCCTGCGGGCCCAACATTTTATTCGGCGAGGTGTAGTGGCGTGGACCCCAATACCGGCTCGCCATGGCGCGGATCGCCGGATAGGAAATCACGTAACGTTTGATTTGGGCGTCGGTAAGCACCGCGGTGGCCGAGTCGGCTTTTTGCGCCGCTTTTGGCTGCGACGCACAGGCGACGAAAAGCGTCATGCCTAGGATGGCAGCCCAGTGAATCCGCATCATTTGGACAGCTCTCAAGAATTTCGATATTACAACTTTAAAACGAAATTCTTAACGAGAAATTACCTCGTTCTTTCTCGCTGGACGTTCTCTCCCGGGTCGAGCGCATCGGCGACGGCTTCCTTTTCGCCTTGGGGCAGCAGCTTCATGATGAGGATGAAGGCGGACAGCGCGAAGCAGAGGCTGTTCGTGACGATGATCGGCCATTGCCCGAGCAGGATGCCGTAGGCGGTCCACGAGGCGAAGCCGGCGACCGTGATCACATACATCCACCGCGAGATATCGCGCGTCTCCCGCGTCCGGATCACTTTCCACGCCTGCGGCACGAAGCTGACGGTGGAGCAGAGCGTGGCGAGCCATCCGAAGGCGGCGGCGGGTTCCATCAAGGCGCGGGCTGTCTCTGTTGTGCGAACGAAAGGGCGCCCGAGATAAACCGCTGATCGGCTGATCGGTTCCGCGCTAACCCGCCTGCTTGGCCGCGAAGTCGGCGTCCATCGCTTTCACCCGCGCGACGGCGGGGCGGGCATTGAATCGCTCGATATAGGACGTGAGCTCGGGGCGCTCGGGGATGAGGCCGAACATCGCCGTCCAGGACAGGCCACAGCCCCAGAGGATGTCGGCCGCCGTGAAGCGCGCGCCCAGCATGTAGGGTCCCTTGGCGAGCTGCCCGGCGATGGTGTTCAGCATCGTGTCGAAGTCGCCATAGGCCATCATCGATTGCGGGCCGGGTTCGTGCTGCATCGCGCGGTCGCCGACCGCCGGCTCGAAACACGCGGCGTAGAAGACCATCCAGCGAAGATAGGGCCCGCGCAACGGGTCGCCGAGCGGCGGCGCCAGGCCGGCTTCGGGAAACAAATCGGCGAGGTACAGGAAGATCGCCACTTGTTCGGTGATCAGCGCTTCGCCGTGCTTCACGGCGGGCACCTTGCCCATGGGATTGACGGCGAGGTAGGCAGGCTGCCGCTGCTCGCCCGCCTTCATGTCGAGCACCTCGAGCGTGTAGGGGGCGCCGATCTCTTCGAGCAAGGTCAGCGCGATCGAGGACCGCGTGTTCGGCGCATGATAAAGGGTGATCGTATCGTCGGGGCTCAAGACGGTTCTCCTGCTGGTATGTCGCTTGCTGCATTCGCCGCGAAAGGGCGTAGTCTAGAGGCCGAATGTGGCAACGGCATGCCGTTCATAGGCGTATGGCGATGACTTTCGACAGGAACGATCGCGGCGCGTTCGATATCGGCCCCTTGCCGGGCGCGCCGTTCGGCCGGCGGGTGACGCTCCGCGCCGGCGGCGATGCGGCGGACGCGCGCGCATTGGTGGAAGCGGCGGAGGCGAGTCCGGACGCGCTGCCGCGCGCTTTGTACGACGGCGACGGGCTGATGCTGCTGCCGGGCCTGCAGGGGATCGCGGACGAGCCGACCCTGCTGCTGCGGCTGAGCCGGCTGTTCGGCCCGGAGATCGAAGACTATACCGAGATGCTCACGCTGAAGAACCGGGTGCACGAGACCGTCCCCCAAATCTTCGTCGTGTCCAACCTGCCGCCCTACAGCCGCCAACCGCCGGCACGGCCGAACCCGCCGCGCACCGCGGCCGGAGGGCTGCCGACGCAGTTCCCGCACCGCCGCGGCTGGCATACCGACCAGAGCTACCGCCGGCCGCCGCCGGACATTTCGCTCTTCTTCGCCGTACTGCCGACGCCGAAAGGGCAGGGCCAGACGCTGTTCGCCAGCGGCATCGCCGCTTATGCGGCGCTGCCCGACGCCCTGAAGAAACGCGTCGACGGGCTGGTCGGCATCCACGTCAAGGGCGGCACGGGCCGCTCGGAGCAGGCGGTGCGCGCCGGCGAGACGCCGCGGCCGCTGCCGCCGCACGAGCAGCCGCAGCGCCAGCCCGTGGTGCGCGTTCATCCGGTAACGGGCAAGCAGTCGCTCTATCTCTGCGAAGGCGGGCAGATGGACTGGGTCGAGGGACCCTTCGTCGGCATGCAGCCCGGCCCGGACGGCGACGGCGCCAAGCTGCTGTACGAGATCATGAGTCATCTGACCCAGCCGCGGTTCACCTATGCGCATGACTGGACGCAGGGCGACCTCGTCGTCTGGGACAATCGCAGCTTGGTGCATGCCGCGACATGGTATGACGCGGCGGCGCAGAAGCGGCTGATGTGGCGGACGACGGTGCGGGGCAATCCCGGTCCGGAATACGCGGGCGAACAAAAAAGCTGGATACCGCGCGGCGCGCCGCGGCCGGCCGCCGGCTGACGCGAAAAGAGGCCGCGGGGATGCCGCGGCCTCTCTCGTTTGCGACCGTCGCCGCGGCTAGGCCTTGAGCGCCGCGAGCACGCGTTCCGGCGTGAACGGCATGTGGTAGAGCCGCTTGCCGGTCAGCGCGAAGAAGGCGTTCGCCACCGCGGCCGAGATGAACGGATTGCCGATCTCGCCGATGCCCTTCGGCTTGGCGGTGCTTTCCGCGAAGGCGACGTGGATCTCCTCCGGCGCATCCGCCATGCGAAGCACTCGGTAGTCGCCGAAGTTGCTCTGCTCGACGGCGCCGCCCTTTACCGTCGCACGTTCCATCAGCACGCTCGAAAGGCCGTAGATGACGCCGCTCTCGACATTGCGGCGCGCCATCTCAGGCTGGACCACGGTGCCGCTGTCGATCGCGATCCACACCTTGTGAACGCGGATCTTGCCGGACTTGCGGTCGAGCGAGGCTTCGACCACGCCCGCGGCGAGCGAGCCGGAGCGTTCCGAGACCGATACCCCGAGCGCGCGGCCACCGGGCCGCTTGGTCTTCCAGTCCGACATCGTCTCGACCATGTCGAAGAGGCGAGCGGCCTTTCGCGTCATGCCCAATCGTTGGCGTCGGAACGCGAAGGGGTCGAGGCCTTCCGCCGCGGCCATCTCGTCGACCATCGCTTCGATCGCGAACAGATTGATGGGATGCGCGACGGCCCGCCAGCTCTTGAGGCGGATACCGTGCTCGATTCCACGGTAGGCGATGTCCTGGTTCGCGATGCGGTAATACAGGTCGAGCTTGATGCCGGAATAAACCAGCCGTCCGCCGTCGCCGACGACGATATGCCGCCATCCGGAAACCTTGCCGTCCTTGTCCATCGCCGCTTCGACGGACTGGAGGGTCTGCGGCCGGAACATGCCGTAGCCCATGTCTTCTTCGCGGGTCCAGATCATCTTCACCGGCTTCTTCACCGCGCGGGCGATCTGCGCCGCCTCGACGGTGTAGTCGGTCAAGGTCCGCCGGCCGAAGGCGCCGCCCATATAGTGCTGGTGGTGAATGACCTGCGACGGGTCGAGGCCGAGCGCGCGGGCGATCCGGTGGCGCGAGGAATCGGGCGCCTGCGTGCCTTCCCAGACCTCGAGCCGGTCGCCGGCCTCGTTGAACCGGGCGACGCCGTTCAGCGGCTCCATCTGGGCGTGGTAGACATAGTCGGTCTTGAAGCGTCCCTTGAAGCGCTTGGCCGCGTCGCGGAAGGCGGCGTCCGCGTCGCCGGACTGTCTGACCTTGGTAGCGGCGGCCTCGTCCTGCAACATTCCCCCGTAGGTCTTGCTCAGCGCGGCCTCGGAATCATAGCCCGTGGCGAGCGCGTCCTGGCTCCATTGGACATTGAGCGCATTGCGCGCCGCCATCACACGCGTGTAGGTGTCGGCGACGACGGCGACGCCTTCGTCGAGCTTGATCACGTCGATCACGCCCTTCATCGCGCGGACCTCGGCGTCGTTCCAGCGCAACGGCTTGGAAAGCTGCACCGGCCCGTGCACCGTCGAGGCAAAGACCATGCCGGGCAATTGCACGTCGATGGAGAATTGCGCCGAGCCGTCGACCTTGGGCGGGACGTCCCGGCGGTCGACCGGCTTGCCGATGAGGCGGAAATCGCCCGGCTTCTTGAGCTCATGCCTGCCGACGGCGGGCATCGTCGCCGGCGCTTCCGCGAAGGTCGCGATCTCGCCATAGGTCATCCGTCGGTCGGACGCGGCATGCAGCACGACGTTCGGCTCGGTCGTCAACTCCGCGGCGCTGACCTTCCATTTCTTCGCGGCGGCCTGCAGCAGGACCTTGCGGGCCTGCGCGCCGGCGATGCGCATGTCGTCATAGTAGCTCTGCACCGCGCGGCTGCCGGCGATCACCATCGAGCGGCGGCCGCGGACCTCGTAGCCATAGATTGCGGCGTCGGCCGGCGCCCATTCGAGCACGACCTTGTCCCAGTCCGCGTCGAGCTCTTCGGCGAGCACGACCGGCACCCCCGTCATCGAGCCCTGGCCCATCTCCGCGCCCGGCGTGAGGATGATGACGCGGTTGTCCGTCGTGATGCGCACCCAGGCGCCGATGGGGATGCGCTCGGCCATCGCCTGCGCCGGTGATATCAGTGCGATCCCCTTGGGGCCGACCGTGAGGACGAAGGAGAGGCCGGCCGCGCCCGAGAGGAAGCCGCGGCGGGTGAGGCTTGGCGCTTTCGATCGAATGTGCGTCATAGCCTAGCCCTCCGCCGACGCGCGCTGGATCGCCGCGATGATCCGCGTGTAGGTGCCGCAGCGGCAGATCACGCCGTCCATGTGGCGGACGATCTCGTCGCGCGACGGGCGCTTGTTGCGGGCCAGCAGCTCCGCCGCCTTCATGATCTGGCCCGACTGGCAGTAGCCGCATTGCGGCACCTGCTCGGCGATCCAGGCCTTCTGCAGCGGATGGCTGGAATCGGGCGACAGCCCTTCGATCGTCATCACCGAGGCGCCGCTCACTTCCGAAAGCGTCGTCAGGCACGACCGGACCGCCTTGCCGTTGATATGCACGATGCAGGCGCCGCAATACCCGGCGCCGCAGCCGAACTTGGTTCCCGTGAGATTGAGATGATCCCGGATCGCCCAGAGCAGGGGCGTATCGGCATCCGCGTCCACCGATACCCGTTTGCCGTTCACATTGAATGCAACCATGGAATTACGCTCCTTGCCTGTCGCAAAGTTTCGGCCACACCCCATTGAATTTTGGAAAATGCGCAGCGTTCATATTGCGCCGCTCCTCGACGTCGATCTTGATCCAGATCGCCCGCGCCGGCAATCGTCCACCCCGCATCGAAAGACCGGCCTGGGGCGGTCACACGCGAATTTGATTGGCGTGGGGAGCGCGATACCGCGGTGCGCCACACGACTGTGAACGCCGGCGCCGTCAGCGCAGGCGACGAATTTCTGTGACACCAGTGGAAAAGCGGCAATACTGTTCATCTATTGGGACTTGGACATTACAAAAAACACAATTCGGAGTAGACGCATGAGAAGGAAGACAACGATGTGCGCGGCGGCCGCGGCCTGCCTTGCCGCCGTGCTGGCGCAGCCCGCCTGGGCGGCCAATGTGAAGGTCACGCCGCTCGGCGGTCAGAAGGGCGAGTTCTGCCGCCAGGATCGGGCGCTGATCTTCGAAGATCCGAACGGCACGCGCATCCTGTACGACGCCGGGCGCACGGTCGCCGGGCCGGAGGATCCTCGGCTGGGCAAGATCGACATCATCCTGGTCAGCCACATGCACGGCGATCATTTGGGCAACGCGCACAACAAGGCGCCGAACTCGGGAACCTGCGACAAGCCGGATGTCTCGGTGTCGGCGCTGCCGAACTCGAACAGCGTGAACATCGCGCTGGCCAAGCACTCGAAGATCGTGACCGGCAGCGAGATGCCGCCCTTCTTCGCCGCCAAGCTGAAGGCGAATGGCGGCAATCCGAAGGATTCGATCCTGGCCCGTTTCGGCGCCAGCGTGAAGATCGATGGCGTGACGATCGCGACGGTTCCGGCGCTGCACAGCAACGGTCTCGATCCCGCTTACATCGGCGGTGACCTGGGCAAGGCCATGAAGGAAGCGGGGATCGCGGGCGACGTCGGCCTGGCGACCGGTTACATCCTGACCTTCAGCAACGGCCTCGTCGTCTATCTTTCCGGGGACACCGGCATGATCGCGGACCAGGACAAGGTCGTGCACGGCTATTACAAGGCCAAGCTCGCGGTGATGAATATCGGCGATACCTACACGACCGGTCCGAAGGAAGCGGCCTACGTCATCAACGACATGGTCAGGCCCGTCTCGGTCATCGCCTCGCATGCCAACGAGGTGGCGACGAAGAACGGCAAGATCATTCCGGGAACCCGGACGGCGATCTTCAAGAAAGCGGTCAAGGTGCCGGTCTACATTCCGCTTAGCGACCGGACGATGGAGTTCAACAGCGGCGGCAAATGCGTCGCCGGCTGCACCTGAAAGACGGTCGAGAAATAGGCCCGATACGGGGCGATGCGGAAATCCGCGTCGCCCCGTTTGCTTTCGCCCCTACGGCCCCTCGACCTTGACGTGGCCGCTGCCGTCCACCAGCACGGTCTGGAAGTGCAGCGGCACGACGACCGTGCTGTCGGGCGAGGCGGCCTGCACCTCGTCGATGAAGGCGGCCGTCTGGGCCAGCGCCTTGTCCTGCGGCGCGCCGAAGGGCAGGCCCTGGTCGTCCCAATGGGTGGCGACGACGATCGGCGGGCCGCCGAGGCAGCGCATCAGCCGCGCGGTGTAGTCGCGGATCTCGAGCCGCGGCGGCGCGGACGCGACGAAGACGATGTCCGGCCGCAGCCCCTCGACCTCGCGCTCGATGTAGTTCATCGATCCGAATAGCAGGATCTCGCGTCCGGCGAAGCGCAGCAGATAGGCGAGGGTGCCGCCCTCGACATACTCGTCCAGGCTCAGCGGCCGGGTGGTGGCGGGGATGGTGCCGAAGTCGCGGTATAGCTTGCAGGACAGCGCCGAATGCAGGCTCGGCACGATGCGCAGCGAGAAACGATCGAAGGCGTAGTCCTCGCCGCCCTTCACCGCCAGCGTCTGCTCCAGCGGCACGCCGT
>CAZPFL010000066.1:0-21636 GCA_964585785.1 uncultured Rhodospirillaceae bacterium | reverse complement strand
AATGTTGGGTAAAAGCGTGGGGTAAAATCTTCCCGAGCCCCTGCATAACACTCTGTTTTTATACGAATATTTAACGGTTGGCGTCCCCTAGGGGACTCGACACCAGAACTACTCTAAGCACCTAAACGGAGCGGGCGAAAATCGTAATTTGTTGTAGAAATTTTTCCTGCCATTCTCCACGACTTGCGATAGGGGGCCGTCCCCCCTTGGTACCCCCCCTTTTCGACATGCATGGGCCCAAATCACCAAAAGATCGGTTGCCATCGCCTCAGCGAGTGAGCGGTTTGGTGGGGATTTGGTGGGGGATCCGTCATTTCCAATGGATAACGGCCCCACTTGGGGGCCGTTAATCTCTTGATCTATACAAGGAAACGACTGGTCGGGGAGAGAGGATTCGAACCTCCGGCCCCTACGTCCCGAACGTAGTGCTCTACCAGGCTGAGCTACTCCCCGGTCGCGGCTGGCCTTATATACCGCAGCCTATAGCTTGGCAATGGCGCGCCGGCAACGGTGTCGTATACTGCAGAAAATAGGGGAGTTTTGGCGAATGGCAGCTCTTCACGAACTGTCGCTGTGCAGTCTTGTGTCTCGGCTTCGGGCGGGAACCACCACATCGGTCGCCATCGTCGAGGATTGCCTGGCGCGCATCGACGCGCGCGAGGCCGTCGTCGGCGCGTGGCAGCATATCGACCGCGACGCCGCGCTGGCGCAAGCCGCCCGGCGCGACGACGAGGAGCCGAACAGCCGGCTGCACGGCATTCCCATCGGGCTGAAGGACATCATCGACACGGCGGATATGCCGACGACCTACGGCTCGCCCATCTATGCGGGGCATCGGCCGAAGGAGGACGCCATCGCCGTGCAGCGGCTGCGCGCCGCCGGCGCGGTGATCCTGGGCAAGACGGTGACGACTCAGTTCGCCCACCGAACACCCGGCAAGACGACGAACCCGCACAATCCCGCGCATACGCCGGGCGGCTCGTCGAGCGGCTCCGCCGCGGCGGTGGCCGACCAGATGGCGCCGCTGACCTTCGGCACGCAGACCGGCGGCTCGGTCATCCGGCCGGCCGCCTATTGTGGCGTCGTGGGCTTCAAGCCGAGCTACGGCTGGACCGACTTCACGGGCGTCAAGCCGCTCTCCGCCAGCTTCGATACGCTGGGCTATTACGTCCGCAGCCTGGACGACCTGCCGATCGTGCATGACGTCCTCGGCACGCAGCAGCTTCCCGGCGCCGACGACGAGGCGCCGCGCCCCAGCTTCGCGCTTTGCCGGACGCCCGCCTGGCAGAAGGCCGAAGCGCCCGCGCAAGCGTTGCTGGAAGACGTCGCCCAGCGCATCTCCGCGGCGGGCGCGCCGGTCCGCGACCTCGACCTGCCGCCTCCCTTCGCCCGGGTCTACGACGCGCATACGACGGTCATGCAGTACGAGATGGCGCGCTGCCTGGCGCGGGAAGCCGCCGAGCATTGGGATCTGGTGAGCCCACCGACCCGCGCATTTATCGAGGCCGGCCGCGGCTGTGCCGACGCGAAGGCCGCACAGGCGCGCTATACCCTCGAAGGGTTCCGGCGCGACTTCGCCCGGCTGCTGGGCGATGAGGTGATCGTCACGCTGAGCGCGCCGGGCGAGGCGCCGAAAGGGCTGGAATCGACCGGCGACACCACGTTCAACCGGTTCTGGACGGCGCTCTATGTCCCATGCCTGCATCTGCCGGTCGGCACAGGGCCTCAGGGACTGCCGCTCGGCGTCACCCTGGCGGCCCGCATCGGGCAGGAGGCGCGCGTCGTCTCCGCAGGGCGCTGGGTCGCGGCGAAGCTCGGGCTGCCGCTGTTCGGCTGATCCGGCGCGGGCCCGCTGCGGCCGGTTGCCAGGCCACGGGCGACGTGGTGTAATCTGCGCGGACAGGCGCGGCCGTCGCGTTCGATCGGGAGCGATCTCGGATGATAACCCTGCTAGCCAATGTAATCGGAGCGGTGCTCGCGATCGTCTTCGTCGGCTATTTCGCTTACTCGGTCAACGAGTTGCCGCTGACGATCATCGTCGTCGGCTGCCTCGCGCTCATGGTAATCGCCCTCTACAAGGAAACCCGGGCCGACACCAACGGCGGCTGACGTCCCGGCCGTAGGGCCGGTCAGAGCCTATCGGGCTTCTTTACAAGCAGAGTTATTGGCGGCGCCGGCGTTTCGCCGGCTTTTTCTTCGGCTGCAGCACGAAATCGTTGAGCCACCGCGCGGTTCTCAGAAGCCGGGCGTCGTCGCCCTTGCGCCCGACCAGCTGGACGCCAAGCGGCATCCCGTCCGCGCCCTGAAGCAGCGGCAAGGTGATCGCGGGCGCGCCGATCAGGGTCCAGGGCGTACAGAAGATCGGGCTTCCGGTGCTCTCGAGGCCGCGCGGCGCCTGCCCCGTCGTGGCCGGGGTCAGGATGGCGTCGAACCGATCGTAGATTTCGCCGAGCGACCGGTTGAGCAGCGGGACGCGGGCGACCGCGCGAACATAGTCGGCAGCCAGCACGCGCTGACCGCTCTCGATCATCTTGCGCAGGCGCACGCTTAGCTTCCGCTTACCCTTCTCGTATTCGGGCGCGAAACTGACGGCGAGATCGGTCTCGAGGATCGTCCGGTGAAGCTCGACGGCATGATCGAACAATGACGGCAGCGGGACTTCGGCCGCCTGCTCACCGAGGAACGCCACCAGCTCGGCGAACGCTTCCTTGGTATCGTCCTCCGCCTGATCCCAGACCGGCGTCTTCACAAAGGCAAAACGCGGCGGAAACGGCGGCTCTTCCCGTGCGATCCGGCAGAGCGCCGGCCGGGCGGCAGGGCGCGTGGCCGCATCGCCCGGATCGTAGGCCATCAGGCACTCGGCGAGCATCGCCGCATCGTCGATGTTGCCAGTGAACACGCCGACATGGTCGAGCACGTCCGATTGGTGCAGGACGCCCTTGCGTGAAATCAGGCCATGGCTTGGCTTGAAGCCGACCACGCCGCAATAGGCAGCCGGCCGGATCACGGATCCGTTCGTCTGGGACCCGACGGCGAGCGGCACCATACCCGCGGCGACAGCGGCGGCCGACCCGCTCGACGAGCCGCCCGGCGTACGCTCCGGATCATGGGGGTTGCGCGTCTTGCCCGGCGTGTAGACCGCGAGCTCGGTCGTCACCGTCTTCCCCATGATGACGGCGCCGGCTTCGCGCAGCAAAGCGACGACGGTCGAATCGACGGACGGACGACGGCCGGAATGGAGCACCGTCCCGTCCTCGGTCGGCATGTCGGCGGTGTCGATGATGTCCTTTATGCCGACGGGAATACCGTGCAGCGGCCCCAGCGGATGGCCTTCCTGACGCGCTTCGTCGGCGCGCCGCGCCTGCAGCAGCGCATAGTCGGGATCGAGAAATGCCCACGCCTCGACCTGCGCATCCACCGCGTCCACCCGTGCGAGGCAGCTCTGCACAAGCTCTTCCGACGTCATCTTGCCGGCGCGCAGCGCCGCAGCCGCGGCCTCGATGGTGAACGCGTCAGCCGGCACGGGCATCCCTCCGCCACGCGTTGCCCGCGCGTGACAAGCGATCATCGACAGGTAAGGTTCGGAACGCCATGGCTTCGATCGTCATTCTTATTGATAAAGATGATTCGGAAGCCACAGCGCCAGCTCCGGATAGATATACAGCAGCGCCATCGTGATGAAGACCATGAAGACGAAGGGCAGCGCGCCACCGAATATCTGCGTCAGCCGTACTTGCGGCGGCGCCACCCCCTTCAGGTAGTAGGCGGCCATCGCCATCGGCGGGGTGTTGAACGAGGTCTGTATGTTCAGCGCCACAAGGATGCCGAAGACGACCGGGTCAACGCCGAAGTGCTTGAGCAGCGGCAGGAAGATCGGCACGAAAATGATGATGATCTCCGTCCACTCCAACGGCCATCCGAGCAGGAAAATGATGAACTGGGTCAGCATCAGGAACTCGACCCGGTTCATGTTGAGCCCCGTGATCAGCTCCTCGACCAGATGCTGGCCGCCGAGATAGGCGAACACCGAGGCGAAGGTCCAGGAGCCCACGAACAGGTAGGTGACCATCGCCGTGGTCCGCGCCGTGAGGTAGACCGATTCGGTCAGGCGCGCGAAATCGAGCTCGCGATAACCGGCGGCGAGAATGAGGCTCCCCAAGGCGCCCACCGCCGCGGCTTCGGTCGGCGTCGCGAGCCCCAGCAGGATCGCGCCGAGCACCGAGAGGATCAGGACCGCGAGCGGGAAAAAGGATGTCAGCAGCGCGCGCATCACTTCGAAAAACCGCACGTCCGCCTGGTCCTTGGGGAGCTTCGGCGCAAGCTTCGGGTCGATAATGGCCCTACCGACGACGTAGAGAATGTAGAATCCCGCGAGCACGAAGCCCGGGAAGAACGCGCCGGCATACAGCTTGACGACCGATTCGCCCGCCGTAGCCGCATAGAGGATCAGCAGGATGCTCGGCGGGATCAAGATACCGAGGCAGCCGCCGGCGCAAACCACGCCCGCCGCAAGCTTGGTGTCGTAGCCAGCCTTCAGCATCGTCGGGAAGGCCAGCAGTCCCATGAGCGTAACAACGGCGCCGACGATACCCGTCGCGGTCGCGAACATGGCGCAGGTGATCAGCGTCGCCACCGCGAGCGATCCCGGCAGACGCCGCGCCGCGACCTGGACGCTGTAGAACAGACGGTCGAGGATGTTGGCGCGCTCGACCACATATCCCATAAACAGGAAGAGCGGCACCGCGGTCAGCGTGTCGTTGCTCAGGATGCTGAACGTGTTCTGGACCAGAAGATCGAAAATCTGGTTGTGAAACACGTGGCTCAGGTCGACGAATTGATCCGGCGTCGCGTAGGCGTAATAGCCGAAGAAAAGCCCCATCGCCATCAGCGTGAAGACGATCGGAAAGCCCAGCATGATGGTGAAGATAAACAGCCCCATCATCAAGAGGGCGACTTCACCGCCGCTCATGCGGAAGGTCCTTTGTCAGCGGTTTCATGCGAATGCTTTGCCGCATACTCCCGTTCATGCAGGATCGCGGTTTCCATCTCCTCGACATCGTGGAGCCGCGGCGGCCATTGCCCATCCTTGAGGCACAGGAAGCAGCGGCATACTTCGGAGATGCCTTGCAGGATGAGCGTCAGTCCCGCCAGCGGGATCAGCGTCTTGAGCGGAAAGATCGGAATATCGGCCGGGCTGTAGACGCTCAATTCGTGATAGCCCCAGGATTCGCCGGCATAGAAATAGCCGGCGATCGTCAGCGTCAGGATACCTGGGAAGAAGAAGAAAATGAACAGAACGAGATCGACGCCGGCCTGCGCCCGCGGCGGCATCAGGCGATAGAAGACATCGCCGCGGACATGCGCGTTCCGTCCCAAGGTATACGCGCCCGCCATGATGAAGAGCGCGCCATACATGTTGTAGGAAAGATCGTAGGCCCAGATCGTCGGATTATGCAGCAGATAGCGGACGAAAACCTCGTAGCTGCCGCCGATCGTCAGGATCAGGATGTACCAGCCGAACGCCTTGCCGATCCCGACGTTGAAGCGATCGATCGTAAGTATGAACTTGTGCATGCATTACCTACATGAAAGCGCGGCGCCGCTCACAAGATCGGGACGACACATCCGGCGCCGTCCCGATCTTTTTTTCGATAGACCTGCGCGAGATCAATAACCGAGCGGCTGCGACTTTCCGTAGTAATGGTCGTAGGCGAGCTTGGTATCATGCGCATTCAGAAGCTCGTAGTAAGCGACGTTCTTCGCCCACGCCTTCTGACTGTCGATGATCTTCTTGAACTGCTCCTCCTTGCTGTACTGCGCGACCACCTTGTCCCAGGCCGCCAGCTGCGCTTTGAGGATCGATTCCGGTGTGCGATGGACCTTCACCTTGTCCTTGTGGATCAGCGCCTGTAGGTCCTCGGGATAATGCGAATAGGCCATCCACAGATTGGTGGAGGAGGCCGCCTCGACGGCGTGCCGCAGGATCGACTGTTGCTCTTTCGCCAAGGAATCGAACTTCGTCTTGTTGAATTCGATCTCCAGGCACTCGGATGCCTGATGGTAGCTGGAGAGCATGTAGATCTTGGCCACGTCGGCGGCGCCGAACCGGCGGTCCGAGGTCGGGTTGTTGTACTCGAACGCCTCGATCACGCCCTTTTCCATAGCGGGAATGATTTCGCCGCCGGGAAGCTGCGTCACCTTGCATCCCATGGCCTGCATGACGTTCGTGGCCAAGCCGACGGTGCGGTATTTCAGGTTGCGCAAATCGGCGGGTGACTTCGGCTCCTTCTTGAACCAGCCAAGCGGCTGCGTCGGCATCGGCATCAGGAACCAGCCGACGATGTTGAGCTTCAGAACCCTTTGGGTCAGGTCTTCATACATCTTCTTGCCGGGGCCGTTATTGACCCATGCGAGGAACTGATGCGCGTTCCAGCCCCAGCACGGCCCGGTGCCGAAGAGTGAGGCGGCGCGGTTCTTGCCGTACCAATAAGCGGGAACGAGATGGCCGCCGTCGAGCACACCCTTATGGACGGCGTCCTGAACTTCGAACGGTTTGACCACCGAGCCGGCGTTGAGATAGTCGATCTTCAGTCGGCCACCGCCCATGTCGTTGACGATCTCGACATACTGCTTGGCGTAGTCGTTGATGATGTCGCCGGCGCCCCAGGAGCCCTGCATCTTGAGCACTATCGTCTGCGCGCGCGAGACGTTTGGCATCGCGACCGTCGCAGCAACACCCGCGCCGCCGACGACCGCGCCCTTCAGAAACCGACGACGCGTGGAATGCTTACGAGCATCTACTTTTGAAGATGTCATTGATCTCTCCTCCCATTTAAACAATGCCAGCGTTCGTTTCGTCGAAACGCCGCTGTCCCCTTTGTTAGCCCCTCGACCTTTGGCCTATCCGGCGACAAGCACGACCCGCTCGATAGTCGAAATTTTCTTTTTATGTCGGGTAATTAGTCCGGACAAATCGGCCAACTCGAATTGCTTGAATATTACATTCGGGGATTCAAGTGAACGAGTCAACAACGCGGCACGGAACCTTCGCTGTGTTCATAACCGCCGCAAGCGATCAACGGATAGTCGCAAGAACCGGTCTGGGCGACTCAGCCTGACGGCTCGCCGCTCGCCATGATTGCGCCACGATTGTCGGTCGCCGGTCGCTCATGGCGATCCGTTCGGAAAAATCGTTCAACGCTGCGTATCAGGAAAGAAGCCGCACGCGCGGGAAGAAGGGTTCGCCGCGCAGAAAGCGCGCGGTTAGGGCGGCGATGGGATCGACGCAGTGCCGACCTCGCGGGACGGCGTCAGTGCGCGCGGTGCTCGGTGCTCTCGATCGTTCGGGCGAGGCGTCCGAGCAGATAGTCGACGTCCTCGGAATCGAATTCCACGACACCTTCGAACTGGGTCAGGACGCGCTCCATGATCAGGCGCGAGCGCCAATCGGGTCCCTTGTCGCTGCGTTCGCCCTCGGACATCTTGGCGATGCCCATGGCGCTCTGGAAGGCCGGATACAGCCGGGACGGCAAGGATGCCCTTTCGTACAGCGCGCGCATGCCCAGGTCGCCGTCGTCATGGATCAACACGCGGGCGTTCTGCAGCGGCACGTGGGCCTTATGGGCGATGGCCGCCTCGAAGAAGTTCAGGTCGCCGGTGCACAGCGCCCGAAGGATGATCGACGCCGTGAGGCGGCCGTTGACGTCCATTTGCTGAACCAGCTCGGTAACATCCGGATGATTGTCGTCGTCCTGAAGCAGCCGGACCACCGCCCGCTCCCGGCTCTCGAGCAGAAGGTCGCTCGCGACCTGCGGCGAAAGCTCGTGATGGGTGACAAGATATTCCTTCAGGCTGTCGGACACCTTCGCAACCAGGCGCTCGGCAATGGTCAGCGGCAGCTTCTCGCGCTTCACCAGCGGTTCCTGCACGCGCTTGTTCTCGCCGAACTTATCGACGACCTTGTCGAAGGTCTTTTCCGCAATCCGCGCCGTCTTGTTCGAGACCAGCGCGACGACGGCGTCTTCATGCCCCTTTTCGACGATGGCGTCCGAAACCTTGGCGGAGACATTTTCGCGGCGCGCGACCGCCACATGCCGGGTGGGCTTGCAGACCGCGATAATTTCGATCAGGTCCTGCTCGGTCAACGCCTTCGAGAATTCCAGGATGGGGAGCGCGACACTGTCGCTTTCGTCCTCGGCGAGGATTCGCGCGATATCGCTCGAAACGTCCGGGATCTCCTTGAGGCTCTGAGACAGCGTCTCGCGCACGAGGAGCTCGATATCCTTCGCCATGACGCGAAAGATCTCCTGGGCGATTTCCCGCTCGGTCTTCGAAAGGCCGCCCACGCCGTACTCGCCCGCAACCTTGGCGGCGGTATCCGCGCGCGCTTGCGGCGAGGGATCCGTCAGCAGACGACTTACGTCCTTGACCGACAGATGCGACGACTTGGACCCAGCGGGTTGATCGGTGCCTTTTGAAGCCATTTTTCGTCAAAACCTAATAAAATTGGAGCCTTCACCAAGCAGCTGACCCCGTCATTCAACCGCTTGGCCAATTTTTACGCCTGCATATCTTGCAATTGGGTTAACAAAATCACCCATTCCCGTGCTCACATTCGCTGGCGGACGGTTTTTCGGCGTGTCCGCCACGGTGGCGGATCTTAACCAAAGGGCCGGCTTTTTCCGGCCCGCCCCAGGGCCCTTGCGTGCCCTGCGCCCCAATTATCGGGAAGTCTCGACAACGCCGAATTTTCGCCAGAACGTCCATTTCGCAGGCAAGAGCCTATCTGCCCGACCACAAACAAAGTATTAACGCTGAACGGTATCCGGGGGTGCGGCTGTTGGCCTATTTCGCCCGTTTCGGGGCGCCGGGTCCGGCAGGCCCGCCTACCGGCGTCGGGCGGGACGACGCGCGAGCGCCCGCTTGACCGTCGCGATCTGCCGTTCGACATCGATCAGCAGATCGGCGGTGACTTCGAGCCCGCGATCTTCGAACACATTGCCCGACGGATGGCCGCGCACCCATTTCTCGACGGCGGCGTCCCGCGCCCGGATCAGCGATCGGATCTGCGGCCGAAACAGGATCACCATATTCGTGATCCAGATATTCACCGGCCAGGACGGCTGCGCATGCTCGATCGCGAAATGGGGCAGCATGTGGCAGACATCCGCCGCCGCGTACCACACCTCGCCGGTGACCCAGCGGTTGGTCGTGAAGAGCTTGATCGGAAAGCCTTTCGGGTCCATTGAGATGGCGACGAGATGGCAGAGCGCGTCCTCCGGATCCGCCGGCGGCTGATAATCCGGAACCGGCGCCGGCCGCACCCCTGCGGGCATACCTTTCGGGCGCAGGAACGCATGAAAGTGACCGTGTTCGCCGGGCCGCTCCTCGGCAGAATGCGCGTGATAGTAAAATTGCGCGTGGCTATCGTGGTCGTAGACATCGCCATCAGGGTAGTGGTTCCACTCGTAAAAGGTTCCCGCGCCCTTCAGCAATTCGCCCACGATATTGTCATCGGTCTTCGCCAGCACCCGGTAACACTCGCGCACGCGCTCGCCGGCGCGGAGCATTTCCGCCAGTTCTGCCGTGGAGAGTTTGGAGAAATCGACCGCTGCCGGTTTACGCATTCCTGGGAATGGTCCTTTCCGAATCCCGGTCACTTAGCCCGTTAGAGTCCCTGGCGCAATTCCGACGCGGCTCCCGCTCGAACCGAATAAACGGCAGCAGCCGCAGCGAAACGCTGTCTGGAATTTCATCGCAGACTTGGCAACGCGAAACCGGCAATCGCCCGCGGATCTATCGCCACCCCCGTTCCTTGTAATAGCGGGCGGCGCCCGGATGCAGCGGCGCGGTAAGGCCGGCTTTGATCATATCGGCGGCTCGAAGATCCTTGAACGCCGGATGCTGCCGCTTGAAGCCGGCGAAATCGCCGAACACCGATTTGACCAGCTGATAGACGACTTCCTCCGGAACCCGGCTCGAGGTCACCAGGGTCGCCAGGACCCCGAAGGTGGATACGTCGTGCGGCGTTCCCGCATACATTCCACCCGGGATCTTCGTCTTGCGGTAGAAAGAGCGTTCCCGCAACAGACGGTCGACGGCCTCGCTTTCCACATTGACGAGCCGCGAGGCACAAAGCGCAGTCGCTTCCTTGACCGATCCCGACGGGTGCCCGACGACGAACACCATCGCGTCGATCTTGCTGTCGCACAGCGCCCGGCTCTGGTCGTCGGCCGACAGTTCGGACGCCCGGGCGAAATCGCCCATAGTCCAGCCGATCGCCCGAAGGATCACGTCCATCGTGCCGCGTTGGCCCGAGCCGGGATTGCCTACGTTCACGCGGCGGCCCTTGAGGTCCGCAAACCGGCGGATGCCCGAGTCCGCGCGGGCCACCACCGTGAAGGCCTCGACATGGAGCGAAAAGACCGACCGCAGCTCGGTAAACGGCCCCTTCTCCCGGAAGCTCGAGTCGCCTTTGTAGGCGTAGTACTGCCAGTCCGACTGAACGAGCCCGAAGTCCAGCGCACGAGCCCGGATACCGTTGAGGTTGGCCACCGAACCGCCCGTCGATTCGACGGTGCAGCGAATGCCGTGCCGCTTGACCCCGGCGTTGACGAGGCGGCAGATCGCGCCGCCCGCCGGGTAATAGACCCCGGTCACGCCGCCGGTGCCGATGTTGATGAACCTCATTTCGGCCGCGCCGGCCGTGCGCGGCGCGAACGCGAGCGCGGCAACGATCGCGATCGACGCTGCTATGGCATTCCTGCGTCGCATGCACCGGCTCCCTGTCTTCAACCGCTTGCCGCGCCTTCGGGCAGAGTCGCCCGACCCTGCACGACGTCTGGCGACACCGCCCTTCCGTGATCTCAGCAGGCCCGACCGCGCCGCCTATCGGTGATTTTCCGGCATGATACGGCCTTCGGCACGCATTGCCCATCGCGACTTGGTCACGTGCCGGCGGACCGCCCGCGATCAGCGACCCTGAACGCTCTGTAACGCCGCATCGATGGCGCCGCCGAGGCGATCGACGATCTTATCGATATGCGTCTTTTCGACGATGAAGGGCGGCGCCAGCAGAATGTGGTCGCCGCGCCTGCCGTCGATCGTGCCGCCGCCCGGATAGCAGATCAGGCCGCGTTCCATCGCCTCGGCCTTGATCCGCGCATAGAGCTTCAAGGCCGGGTCGAAGGGCTCCTTCGTGCTGCGGTCCGCGACCAGCTCGATGCCCCGGAACAATCCGCGGCCGCGAATGTCGCCGACATGGCGGTGATTGCCGAAGCGTTCGAGCAAGGCCTCGTTCAGTGCCTCGCCCATCGCCCGCACCCGCGCGAGCAGCCCCTCCTCCTGGATGGTCTTCTGCACGGCGAGCGACGCGGCGCAGGCGATCGGATGGCCGAGGTAGGTATGGCCGTGCTGAAAGAAGCCCGAGCCACTGCGGACCGCTTCGTAAATATGCTCCGCAACCATGACCGCGCCGATCGGCTGATAGCCCGCGCCCAGCCCCTTCGCGATGCAGATCAGGTCGGGCACGACGCCTTCCTGCTCGCAGGCGAAAAGCGTGCCGGTACGCCCCATGCCGCACATGACCTCGTCGAGGATCAGCAGCACGCCATGCCGGTCGCAGATGTCGCGAATGCGCCGGAAATACCCCGGCGCGGCGGTCACCGCGCCAGCGGTCGCGCCCACGACCGGCTCGGCGATGAACGCGGCGACGGTCTCCGGCCCCAGTTCCTCGATCTTTTCTTCCAGCTCATCGGCGACGCGCTGGCCATACGCCTCCTCGGTCTCGTCGTCCCGCCGGAAGCGGTAGGCGAAACACGGGGAGATATGGTGCGACTCGATCAGCATCGGCGCGAACGGCTCGCGCCGCCAGCGGTTACCGCCCACCGACAGCGCGCCTAGCGTGTTGCCGTGGTAGCTCTGCCAGCGCGCGACGATGTGGCGCCGCTTCGGCTCGCCCTTCTCGACGAAATACTGACGCGCGAGCTTGAGCGCCGCCTCGACCGCTTCGGAGCCGCCGGAGACGAAATAGACCGCGTCGAGCCCGTCCGGCGCGTGCGCCGCCAGATGATCGGCGAGCTGCTCGGCCGGCTGCGAGGTGAAGAATGCGGTATGCGCGAAGGATAGCTGGTCCGCCTGATCCTTAATCGCCTGGATGACCCTGGGATGGCTGTGGCCGAGGCAGGACACCGCCGCGCCGCCCGATGCATCCAGATAGCGCTTTCCGGTCGAGTCGATGATCTCGACGCCTTCCCCCTTCACCGCGGTGGGCGGCAGCGTATGGGTATGCCGATGAAAGACATGGGTCATTGCCGTAACATCCCTTGCGCCGGTTTGTGGCTTTGGCCGGTCTCGAGCGTCCAGACTACGACCCGCTTGAGGGTCTTGCCCAGCGCTTCGTCGAAGGCGTCGATAATGTCGCTCATGCGATTTTCCTTCGCGCGGATACGACTCTCGAAGGTCTGATGCGCGATGATCTCGCGTTGCGGCATCTTCACGAGCTTGGCGTTGATACGCACCCGAGCCCAGGGCGGCGGTGCGTCCGGACCCAGTTCCTTCGTATTCACCGGAATACGCTCGTCATACTCGGCCTGGAACTCCCGCAGCTCCGTCTTCAGCACGAAATCGGAGCGAAGGCCGATCTGCTCCCGGCCAACGGATACGATCTTACCGGAATTTTCGAAGGATTCGATGATCAGTGACTGCACCATCTTCGGCGCGAAATCCGTCCAGTTCGCGTTCTCGAAATAGCGGAGCTCGATCGGGCTGTCCTGAAGCGCAATACGGGCCGTGCTGAGCCCGGCCGGCGAGACGGGCGTCTCGACCAGCAGCTGCCAGTCGACGGTCGGCAGGTTCGTCGGATAGGTGCTCTTGGGCGTCAGCACGTAAAGCCGCGGCGGCGCTTCCTTGGCGCCGGGAAGCTCGACGCAGGCCGCAAGCCCGATCACGAGGAGGACGGAAAGCGCGCGGATGATCCTGGGCGAGCCCTGTTTTCGCATGGTCATTTCACCTCTACGCCCGGCTGCGACTTGCCGAACAGAAAGCGGGCGGGATCCCGCTCGATCTGCGACGAGATTCGCGTCAATGCCGCGACCAGCGCCCGCGTCTCGGTCAGCAGCTGGGTCAGCTCATACAGTCCCGACGCTGCAAATGTATCAACGGGCTCGCGGTTGCGATCGATCAGGTCGGAGAGCGTGACCGCCGCGCGCTTAAACTCGACCGCCGTCTTGCGCACTTCCTCGAGCGTTACCTTGGCCTCGGGGCCGACCCCCTTGAACCCCTTGTCGAGATTGGTGGACAGCGTCTCCAGCGATTTCGCGAGCTCGCCGATCTGATGCAGCGACTGTTGCGTTTCCTTCATGGTCGCGCTTGCGTCGGTGATCGCCGCGCCAAGCTCGGCGGAATGGTCGGCCAGCACGCCCGTGACCTTGCGGATATTCTCCAGCGTGCCGGCGATGTTTTCCTGGTTCTGCGGATTGAGAAGAAGCGAGATGCGATCGACCAGCGCGGTGATTCGCGTGACCAGCTCGGGCGCCGTATCGAACAGCTCCTGCAGCTGGGACGGCTTGGACGGAATGACGGGGCGCTTCTGTCCCGGTTTCACCGTCAGCAGCGGCGCCGAATGCGTCCCGCCCGACAGCTCCACATAGGCCACGCCGGTGATGCCCTGATATTCAAGCGCGGCGACCGTGTCGGTCTTGACGGGCGTCTTCTGGGGAATCTCGATCGTGACCTTAACCTGTTCGACGTTGTCCGGGTTGATCTCCATGCCGGTGACGACGCCGACCGGAATACCGCGATAACGAACCGCATTCCCTACCTTCAAGCCGCTGACGGACCCCTTGAAAAGGATGTCGTAGCGCGCCGACACCTCGTTCAGGTTCGCCCCCGTCATCCAGACGATCGCGATCGCGAAGCCGGCCACGGCGAGGAGCGCGAAGGTCCCGACAAGCAGATAGCTGGCGCGCGTCTCCATCCGTTCCCCCTACCCCGAAGCCTGAGTCGCCGCAATCGCGACTCGTGCCCTTGGTCCGTGAAAATACGCACGAATCCAAGGATGATCATCCCGCAGGTGGTCCGCCATGGTGCCGATCTTGACTCGTTTGTCGACCAGGACGGCAATCCGGTCGCAGATGGCGGCGAGGCTGTCAAGATCATGGGTGACCATGAAAACGGTCAAGCCCAGGCTCTGCTGCAGGTCGCGGATAAGCTGGTCGAAAGCCGCCGCGCCGATCGGGTCGAGCCCGGCCGTCGGCTCGTCCAGAAACAGGATCTCCGGGTCCAGGGCCAGCGCCCGCGCCAGGCCCGCGCGCTTGCGCATGCCGCCGGACAGCTCGGAGGGGTATTTCGCGCCGGCGTCCGCCGGCAGGCCGACCATGGCCACCTTGAGCGCGGCCAGTTGGTCCATCAGCGGCTGCGGCAGGTCGAGAAACTCGCGCATCGCCACCTGGATATTCTCGCTCACGGTGAGCGACGAAAACAGGGCGCCGTCCTGGAACAGCACCCCGTAACGCACCCGCAGCGCCGACTGCTCGGACGGGCTCAGGCTGGCGGGATCGACGCCGAACAGCTCGATCTTCCCGGCCGCAGGCCGGATCAGCCCGACGATCGCGCGCAAGAGCACCGACTTGCCGGTTCCGGAGCCGCCGACGACCCCCAGCACCTCACCCCGGTAAACGTCGAGGTCGAGGCCGTCATGCACCACCTGCGTTCCGAACTGGGTCCGCAACCCGCGGACGCGAATGACGACCTCTTCCCCCGCCACCGTCAGACTCCCATGGCCGAAAAGATGATCGAGAAGATCGCGTCCGCGATGATGACCAGGAAAATCGAGGTCACGACGGATTTGGTGGTCATTCTGCCGACGCTCTCGGCGCTGCCGGTGACACGCAAGCCCTCGTAGCAGCCCACGATCGCGATGATGAAGGCGAACACCGGCGCCTTCACCATGCCGACGAAGAAGTGACCGACCGTCAGCACGGATTTGAGCTGCTGGATGAACTGCACGAAGGTGACGTCGAGCACGAGCGTCGCCATCATCGCGCCGCCCAGCAACCCCGCGAAGTCCGAGAGGAAGGCGAGGATCGGAAGGCTGATCAGCAGTCCGTTGATGCGCGGCAGTACCAGGACATCCATGGGGTCGAGGCCGAGCGTCCGCATCGCGTCGATCTCTTCATTCACCTGCATGGTGCCGATCTGCGCGGTGAAGGCCGAGCCCGACCGGCCGGCGATCATGATCGCCGCCAGCAGCACGCCGATCTCGCGCATCATGATCACGCCCAGCAGGTTCACGGTGAAGATCTCGGCCCCGAACCGGCGCAGCTGGTCCGCCCCGACATAGGCGATGACGATGCCGATCAGGAAGGACAGCAGGCAGACGATGGGGATCGCGTTGAGGCCGGATTGCTCGATCTGATTGACCAGCGACACCATGCGCAGCGAGCGCGGACGCCGGATAATGGCGAGATAGGCAAATATCGTCATGCCATAGAAAGACAGCAGCGCCTTGGCTTCGATCCCGAACTCGATCGTCGCACGGCCGACACGCTCGACCATGGCCACCCAATAGTTGGGAATGAACCGCCGGGGCTGCTCCGTTGCCTTCTCGGCGGTTTCGACGACGCGAAGAAGCGGCGTGTAGGACTGGTCGACGCCGCGCAGTTCGGTCGTGATCCCGCGTTCCTGCAGGTCGTTGACGGTGCGGTGCAGCAACCACGCCCCGGCCGTATCGAGTCCCGTCAGCTCCGACAGGTCAAAGACCGCGCCGCGCGCGCCGTTCGGCGCAATGGCGCGCAGCGACCGATCGATCTCGGCGGCCTGGCGAACGGTCCAGGCGCCGCCCATGCTGACGATCAAGCGGCCGTCTTCGGCGGATGTCCGCACCCAGGCAGCGGGAACTTCCATCTGATCCTCGTACGCCGGGCCCGGGACGGGCCGGGGCAGGACATTCCGATAGCACACCCGCAGCCAGGGTCAAACAGCCAGGGACGACGATCTTTGCGTTGCCCCCGGGAGCCGGCGCCGATACCATCGCGGCGGACCGCAACCCACTAGATCGATCGATGGACCTCAAGCAGCACATCCGCAGCATCCCCGATTTTCCCAAGCCGGGTATTCTCTTCTACGACATCTCCACGCTGCTGGCGCATCCGCATGCGTGGCACGAATGCGTCAACCGGCTCGCCGAAGCCGTGGCGCCGCATAAGCCCGACATGCTCGTAGGCATCGAATCCCGCGGTTTTCTGACCGCCGCGCCGCTGGCGCTCGAGCTCGGCTGCGGCTTCATGATGGTGCGCAAGAAGGGCAAGCTGCCGGGCGAGACGATCAGTTACACCTACGACCTCGAATACGGCAGCGACACGATCGAGATTCAGGCGGACGCGGTGTCGCCCGGGCAGCGCCTGGTCGTTCTGGACGATCTGCTGGCCACCGGCGGCACGGCGGCCGCGGCCGTGGCGCTCCTGCGGCAAGTTGGCGCGGATGTGTGCGCGGCGGCATTCATCATGGAGCTGTCGTTCCTAGGCGGCCGGAAAAGGCTCGACGTGCCGGTGACGACGCTGCTCACCTACGACAGCTGATCCACTCACCCGTCCGGCCTATTTCAGGCCCGCCAGATCGAAGCGCCCGACCTCCTGAAGCAGTTCGGCGAAGGCCTGTCCCGCGCGTTCGACGATGCGCCGGCCCATCTCGGCGTCCGCCAGCGCCGCGTTTCCGACCGCGCCCGAGGCGTGCAGGTCCTGCGTCATCCAGCCGAAGGGCGATGCGCCGGTCGGGCCCAGCCGCCGGTATGTCCGCGCCATCTCGACGGAAGACGGCTCGAAATTCGCCAGCTTGTCGCGCCGCACGAGGTCGGGCCGGAGATGCATGATCATCGAGGTTTCCACTGTCCCGGCGTGGATGCCGTGCCGCCGCTCCCCGGCGTCGATCATGTCGCTGAGATCGACCAGCGCATACCAGTTCGCCGCGACGGCCAGCACGTGATGGGAAATGCGCAGCTTGCGGCAGACGATCTTGGCGATCTCGCTTTGCCCGCCATGGCTGTTGAAGAACACCAGGCGGCGAAAGCCGGCGCGGGCGACGCTGGCGCCGATCTCGCACCAGACGGCGGTCAGCGTCTCTGCCGAGATCGAGAGCGTGCCGGGGAAATCGCCATGCTCGTCGCTCCAGCCGACCGGCTGGGGCGGCAAGGCGAGAACCGGAAACCCCTCGGGCAGCCGGCCGAGCGCGTCCTTCAGCAGGCCGTCATTGAGGATCGCGTCCACGCCGACCGGGAGATGCGGGCCGTGCTGCTCGACCGCGCCGACCGGAATGACGACCACCGTCCGCTCGCGGTCGGCGGCGGCGATCTCTTCCGTGCTCAGCTCTTGCCAATACTGACTCTTAAGACCCGACATGGTCTTTTCCCTTGTCGTGCGCGCGGCGGCAGGTGACCTTTCCCGCCGCAATCCTTATAAAGGACATTCGTTAAGGGACGGCTGCCGGAACGCTCCGTCCGCCGCCATAACAGGGGCTGGGGCGGCGTCTGTCAAATCACTTGGCGAGAAAGGCCTTCGGCCATGAATACCGACCGCTTCGACCTTCTGATCCGCAACGGTGACGTGATCGACGGGACCGGGGCACCCCGGACCAAGGCCGACATTGGCGTAAAGGGCGACCGGATCGCGGCGCTCGGCGATCTGTCGCAGGCATCGGGCGCGGTGGAAACGGATGCCGCCGGCCGCGTGGTCTGCCCGGGTTTCATCGACGTCCATACCCACGACGACAACTCGCTCTTCGACCGGCCGGATATGTTCTACAAGACCAGCCAGGGCGTGACGTCGGTCGTGATCGGCAACTGCGGCATCAGCCTGGCGCCCTACACGCTGACCGGCGACCGGGCGCTACCGCCGCTCGACCTCATCGGCCCGCGCTTCGAGTTCCCGCGCATGCACGATTTCTTCGACCGGCTGGACGCGGCCCCCGCCGCCGCGAATGCCGCCGTGCTGTGCGGCCACACGACGCTGCGGCTCGGCGCGATGGACAGCGTCGACCGGCCGGCGACCGAAGACGAGATCGCGGTCATGCGCGACCGTCTCGCCGAATCGCTCGACGCGGGGGCGGTCGGCATGTCGACCGGCCTCGCCTACGAGCCCGCCATGCCCGCGCCCACCAGCGAGATCGTGAGCCTCGCCGAGCTGCTGGGACCGGCGGGCGCGATCTATACGACGCACCTCCGCTACGAGGGCGCGCGCGTCGATGAAGCAATGGAAGAGGCCTTCCTGATCGGCCGCGAGTCCGGCGCGCCGGTCGTGCTGTCGCACCATAAAGTCGCGGGCAAAGAAAATTTCGGCCGCACGAGCATCACCCTGCCGATGATCGAGAAGGCCCGGAAATCACAGAAGGTCGACCTCGACGTCTATCCCTACGACGCGTCGTCGACCGTCATCACCCCATGGCGCATCCCGTTGTCCCGCAAGGTGTTGATCACCTGGTCGGAACCGCACCCGGAACATGCCGGACGCGAGCTCTCGGCCATCGCTGCGGACATGGGTTGTTCCCTGGAGAAAGCCGCCGAGCGGCTTCAGCCGGGCGGCGCGATTTATTTCATGATGGATGAGGAGGACGTGCGCCGGGTGATCAAGTTCCCGTCCAGCATGATCGCCTCGGACGGCCTGCCGAACGACGCGCATCCGCATCCCCGCCTCTGGGGCACCTTCCCGCGCGTGCTCGGCCATTACAGCCGCGACGTCGGCTTGATCACTCTCGAAGACGCCGTGCACAAGATGTCGGGCCTGCCCGCCTCGGTCTTCGGGCTGACGGGGCGGAGCGTACTTGCCGTAGGCAACTACGCCGATATCGTCATCTTCGATCCGAAGACAGTCGGGGACCGGGCGGATTTCGAGCACCCGACCGAGCCGGCCGCCGGGATCGACGCGGTCTACGTCAACGGACAGGCCGTCGTGAAGGCGGGCGCCGCGACCGGGGCCCGGCCGGGCAAGGCGCTGCGCCGGCAGGCCATGGCAAAGGCGCGCGCGTAACCCGCCACAGCCGGCCTGCCGCAGCACGAATCGCGTCAGACCAACTCGGCCAAGTAATGATGGTGGCGGGTGTCGCACAGGCTGACGCGCCATTCCGCGGGACGACCGTCGAGGGCGAAAGCTACCCGATCGATCTCCAGCACGGGCGCGCCCGGCTTGAGGCCGAGATGCTCGGCAGCCTCGGCCGGCGCTTCGATGGCGCGCAGCCGCTCCTCCGCGCGCGTGATGGTGACCCCGTAGCGTCGCTCGTAGAACTCGTAGAGCGTGTTGGGCAGGTCGCCATTCGCGCCCAGGCCCGGGAACAGCGCCGCCGATACGGAAATCGTCTCGTAGATCGCGGGCTCACCGCCGAGGTCGCGGGTCCGGCAGAGCCGAATGACACGGGTGTCGCGCCCGACATCCAGGCGCGCCACCTCCTGCCGGTTGGCCTTGCCGGCCCGGCAGCTTAGCAGCGTCCCGCCCGGGAGCTGGTGCGAGCCGTCCTCGCCGACCAGGCGGAAGAAATGGAACAGCGCCCGCTCGGCGTCATGCTCGGCGATGAAGGTTCCCCGGCCCTGGCGCCGGATCACCAGGTTCTCGGCGGCCAGCGCGTCCAGCGCCTTCCGCACCGTGCCCTGGCTGACGCCGAACTCGTCCGCGAGCTGCACCTCGCTCGGCAGCACGGCCCCTGGCTTCCAGACGCCCTGGACCATCCGGCCGATCATGAGCTCCCGGACCTGGACATAGAGCGGCCTTGGCGACAGCACGGCCGCCACCGGGCTGGGGGGTTCGTTCATCGCGGAAGAATCAGACGTGTTGTTGACGACGGCAAGATCTATTGTCTTATATAAGACATAAGACTTGCAATCCCGATGGCAAACTCCCCTGAGACCGGCGCCCCCAGCGCCATCGCCTTGCGGAATGCCAAGATCGATACAACATCACAGGAGGAGCCATGAGCGCCCCCCATTTCGTAGTCCACGATAAGACGGATTCCGTCGGCGTCGTCGTGGTTGAGACTGTCGTACCCAAGACGGAGATGACCGGCTGGGTCATGGAAACCGACGAGACGATCAAGATCACCGCCCTCGACACCATTCCGATCGGCCACAAGGTGGCCCTGGGCGACATCGCCAAGGGTGCGACGATCCTGAAATATGGCCATTCGATCGGCAAAGCGGTCGCCGACATCGGCAAGGGCCATCACGTCCACGTCCATAACCTCAAGACAACGAAGTGGTGAGCACCATGGCTATTCCAAAGAAATTCAAGGGCTATCGCCGCCAGAACGGCCGCGTCGGCATCCGCAACCACGTCGTCATCCTGCCGCTCGACGACCTGTCCAACGCCGCCTGCCTGAAGGTCGCGAACAACGTGCAAGGCACCCTCGCCATCCCCCATCATTACGGGCGGCTGCAGTTCGGCGAGGATCTGGAGTTGCACTTCCGCACCCTGATCGGCACGGGCCGCAACCCGAACGTGGCGGCCGTGGTGGTCATCGGCATCGAGCCGGGCTGGACCGGCCGCGTCGTCGAGGGCATCGCCAAGACCGGCAAGCCGGTCGAGGGCTTCGCGCTCGAGCGCAACGGCGAGCACAAGACGGTGATGAACGCGAGCCGCGCCGCCCAGAAATTCGCGCAGGACGCCTCGGAGATCCAGCGCGAGGAATGCGACCTCAGCGAACTCTGGGTATCGGTGAAATGCGGCGAGTCGGACACGACCTCGGGCATCGGCTCCAACCCGACCGTCGGCAACCTGATCGACAAGCTCGACCCGCTCGGGATCACGAGCTGCTTCGGCGAGACGTCGGAGATCACGGGCGCCGAGGACGTCTGCAAGACGCGCGGCAAGACGCCGGCGATCGGCCAGAAATTCTACGACACCTGGCAAGCCTACATGGACGAGGTGATCGAGCCGTTCAAGACGGACGATCTCTCCGAAAGCCAGCCGACCAAGGGCAACATCGAGGGCGGGCTCACGACGATCGAGGAAAAGGCCTTCGGCAACCTCGAGAAGATCGGCAAGAAGACCTCCTATATCGACGTGCTGCAGCCGGCGGAGGAGCCGACCAAGGGGCCGGGGCTCTATTTCATGGACACCTCGTCGGCCGCGGCGGAATGCGTCACCCTGCAGGCGGCGGCCGGATTTGCCGTCCATCTGTTCCCGACCGGACAGGGCAACGTCATCGGCAACCCGATCGAGCCGGTGATCAAGCTCACCGCCAACCCGCGCACGGCGCGCGAGATGGGCGAGCATGTCGACCTCGACGTGTCGGGCATCCTGCGCCGGGAAATGAATTACGACCAGGCGGGCGACGCATTGATTGACATCATGATGCGGACCTGCAACGGACGGTTGACTTGCGCCGAAGCCCTGGGCCACCAGGAATTCGTCATGACAAAGTTGTACCGAAGCGCGTAGGCATTAGAATAGGCGGAGCCGCAAATCCCGCGGGGCGGCTCCGCCGACATTTCATACGGCCGCGGCGAGACGACAGACACGTCGGATCGGCATTTTTTTATGATAAGAAGGGCTGTTCAGCACCTCGTCGTTTTCTGGCTTGCCATTGTCGTGGCGACGCCCCTGCAAGCTGCGGAAAACGCGGCAAGCTATCCCAACGCACCGGTTAACTATGTCATCC
>CAZPFL010000065.1:3237-21654 GCA_964585785.1 uncultured Rhodospirillaceae bacterium | reverse complement strand
CGCGCCTTCAGCGTGTCGGACATGATGTCCCAGTACTGGTTGAAGATGTAGTCGCCGAAGGGCCAATGCGCGGCCTGGGCGAAGGGCGTGTCCATCAAGTCGTATTTCTTCACCATCTCGCGCCACAAGGGCTCCTTGTCGGCCATGAAATCGGCCAGCCGGATCGCCTGCGGCGGCGCGTAGTCCATCTCGAAGAATTCGGCGAAGCGCGGCCAGAGATTCCGCCAGCGGAAGAAGTCGCCGTTGGTGATGTTGAACGCCTCGTTGGCGCAGCCGGGCGCGCGCGCGGACCACAGCGCGGCGCGCGCCAGCAGATCGGCATCGGTCACCTGGAAGACCGCGCGGTAGCAGGCCTCCGTGCCCGGGAAGCGCAGCGGCAGGCCGAGCTCCTTCGAGATCGCGGCGTAGACGCCGATCACCGCGACCAGGTTCATCGGCATGCCGACGGCGAAGCCGCAGACCGTGTGCGGGCGCAGGCAGGTCCAGCTCCACGCCCGCCGCGCCTGGCGCTCCATCAGCAGATCCTGCTGGTTGAAGTAGAAGTTGGGCGGCATGTGGCGCGGGTCGCTCTCCAGCGCCGGCGTCTTGAACGGGCCGAGATGCGAGCCGTAATATTTCGTGCCCTGCATCAGGACGATGCGCTCGAGCGCCGCGGGGCCCGCCTCGATGCCGTCCAGCACATTCTCCAGCATCAGCGCGTTGGGCGCGCATTGCTCGGCCCAGCTCGGCCGGTCCGTGTAGGCGGCGTAGAGCAGATGCGTGACGCCGTCGAGCGCGCCGAGCTTCGCCTTGCAGTCCGCCTTGTCCATCAGGTCGGCGGAGACATGCGCCGCCTCGCCCGGATAGTCCGGCTTGCGCCGCGACACGCCGATCGCGCGCCAGTCCGCCGCCGCGTCGAGATGCTGGATCACCCGCCGGCCGATCACCCCGGTCGCGCCGATCACGAGCATGGTCTTGATGTCGGTCATTGCCGCGCTCCCTTTCCCGCGCATGATCCCAGCGATAGCGGTTCGCGCGCAAGAGGAGCGGGTTATAGTATGGATGGCAGCTGCCACCGATGGAGCCATGAGCCATGAGCATCGCCGACCCGAACCGCGTCATCCTGACAGGCGAGAACCCGTTCATCCGGCTGTCCGCGACCGACAGCGACGACTTCACGACGGCGGCGAGCTTCTGGCGCATCTATTTCTGCGCCGCCGGGCCTGGGCACGCGCTCTACCTCAAGAGCGAGCTGACCGAGAACCGCTGGCGCATCTATTCCGACAATATCGCCATGGCGCGCTGGCTGCAGACCACCGTACAGGGCATGCTGAGTCCCGAGACGGCCAACACCTCGATCCCGGTGCGCGAGGCCCAGTTCAGCAAGGAAGGCAACCCGGATGTCTTCTGGACCGAGCGGGTCGAGACCATCGAGGAGGAGATCACGCTGACCTGGTTCGATTGCGGCGACCCGCTGCTGCTGCACACCCAGCCGAACGAGGTGCCGGGGCGGCGCTATGGACTTTGCACCGTGCTGGTGCCCGCGCTCGGCGCCCGGCTGACGGTGAACGGCGTCGACGCCGCCGGCCAGCCTTGGCCGCGCGAGCGTGAAGGCCGCCCGTTCAGCACCTGCGCGCTGGCCTTTTCCGAGAGCTGGACCGAAGAGCGTTAGAAAGGGAAACGAAGAAAATGTTCAAAGACAAACGCGGACTTCCCATGACGGCGGCGAGCCAGGCGGCGGTCGATGCCTTCGACGCCTGCGTCGATGCGTTCCTCGCCTCGGGCCGCGACGCCGGGCTGCTGCTCAAGGGCATCGCCGAGGTCGACCCGGATATGGTGATGGGGCAATGCCTGCGCGGCTATTTTCTCCGCCTGCCGGCGCAGGCGCATCTGACGGCGCAAAGCCCGGACGCGCTCGCCAAGGCGCAGATGCTCGTCGGCGGCGCCACCGAGCGCGAGAAGAAGCATGTCGAGGCGCTCGCCGCCTGGTGCGCCGGCGACATCCGCCGGACCAACCGGATCTGGGACGACATCCTGATCGACCACCCGCTCGACATCCTGGCGATGCGTCTCGCCCACACCATGCATTTCTTCCTCGGAGACCTCGCGCGCATGCGCGATTCCATGGCGCGCGTCATGCCGCGCTGGAGCGAGGACGTGCCGGGCTACGGCTTCGTGCTCGGCTGCCGCGGCTTCTCGCACGAGGAGAACAGCGAGTTCACGCCGGCGGAAGCGCTCGGCCGCCGTGCCGTCGAGATCAACGAGAACGACATCTGGGCCGGCCATTGCGTGGCGCATGTGCTGGAGGCGCAGGGCCGGCGCCAGGAAGGCATCGCCTGGGTCGACGAACACGAGGAAGCCTGGAAGAAGCGCGGCGTCTTCGCGAACCACATGTGGTGGCACCGCGCGCTGCATTATCTCGAGTTCGAGCGCTACGACGACGTGCTCGACGCCTATGACCGGCAGTTCTGGCGCGAGCCGTCGGAGGACAACATCGACATCTGCAACGCGTCGAGCATGCTGATGCGCCTCGCCATGCTGGGCATCGACGTCGGCGACCGCTGGGATTCGATTGCGCAGGTCTGCGCCGGGCGCGTCGCGGACCGGCTCAGGCCGTTCAACGACCTGCATTTCATCATGTCGCTGGTGATGGCGGGACGGCGCGCCGAGGCCGGGGCCATCCTCGCCTCGATGAAGGACTTCGCCGCCACCCACAAGGACGACCATACCTCCATCGCGCCGGTCTACCGCGACGCGGGGATCCCGGTCGCCGAGGCCATCCTCGCCTACGCGGCGCGCGACTACGCCCGCGTGGTCGACATCATGATGGAGACGCGCTACCGCATGCGGCCGCTCGGCGGAAGCTGGGCGCAGCGCGACGTCTGGGAGCGCATGCTGCTGGACGCCGCGCTCAAGGACGGCCAGCATGCGCTCGCCCGCGCGCTGTTCGCCGAGCGCACCGCGGCGAACCCGACGAGCGCGCCGTCCTGGCAGGCCTACGCGGAGGCGCTCGAAGGCTGCGGCGCCGCCGCCGACGCCAAGGCTGCGCGCGCCAAGGCGGCGGCGCTGCTGGCGGCGTAGGACGCGTCCTCAGGCCCGGGCGGCGTTCGCCGCGCGGACCTCTTGCTCGAGGGCGGTGATGTCGGCGTCGGTCAGCGTAACGCCGGTGAAGATTTCGAAGGCGTCGGCGCCCTGCCATAGGAACAGCCCGAAGCCGGAAAAGACGTCGATCCCTTTGGCGCGCGCCGCCTGCAGCAGTTCCGTATTCTCGGGCGTGTAGACCGCATCGAAGACCCAGCGCTGACCACCGAGCGCGGCCTCGTTCACCGGGCAGCCGGGCGCGTAATACATGCCGACCGGCGTCGCGTTGACGATACCCTCGGCGCCGGCGACGGCGGTTTCGGCGTCATCGAACAAGTGGACCGTCACGGTGAGGCGCGCCCGGCACAAGGCCGCCGCGAGCGCCTCGGCCTTCGCGCGATCGAGATCGCAGAGCCGGATTTCCGGCGCGCCGAGCGCGGTCAGCGCGAAGGCGATGGCGCGCCCGACCCCGCCGGCGCCGATCAGCGCGACCCGTCCCGGCGTCCGCGCGCCGAAGCGCCAGCGCCAGGCGCGGAGAAAACCCGTGTAGTCGGTGTTGCGGCCGCGCGGCCCGTCCGCCTCGAAGGTCACCGTGTTGACCGCGCCGATGGCCCGGACGAGCGGATTTTCGATCGCGACCCGCGCGGCCGCCCGCTCCTTGAAAGGATGGGTGACATTGACGCCGCGGAAGCCGCCGTCCAGGCAGGCGTGGAAGGCTTCGTCGAAGCGCGCCGGGTCGGCGTCGGCGATGTCGAGCAGCCGATAGTCCACCGGACATCCTTTGCGCGCGCCGGCGAGGCGCTGCAGCAGCGGCATGTTCGAGCGCTGGATGGCCTTCCCGATCAGCCCGAGCTTGATCACTCGTTTAACCCCTTTCGTTTCGCGCAACGTTCATTATGTCAGAAGTCGAAGGCATCACCCTTTTATATGCACCGCCGACGGAAGCGGAACACGTCTTGAGGATGCGCAACATGGCCGAGATCATCACCTTCCCGAAGCCGCCGGTCCGCATGACCGCGTTCACGGAACGCGCCAATCATCAGCGCCTCATCGAGGACGTGCGCGACGGTCATGTGGTGAGCGTCTACGACCTGCCGCAAGGTCTGAACGCCATGTGGGTGCGCGACGACGCGCTTGGCGGCCTGGCGGCGGTTCATTTCCAGGACATGCCGATCCTGAAGCTCGGCCGGTTACGGCTGGTCGGCGGGAACTGACGGTTCAGGCAACCGAGCGCGCGTCGACCGCCCGATCGGCCGGGAGCCGGACCGTCACTGTGGTACCGTGCCCGACGGCGCTTTCCAGCGACAGCGTTCCCTGATGCAGCTCGACCAGCCGCCGGGCCAGCGGCAGGCCGAGCCCGGTGCCGTCGTATTTCCGGCTCAGCCGGCTGTCGATCTGGCCGAACGGGTCGAGCGCCTTCGGAATGTCTTCCGGCGCGATGCCGATGCCGGTATCGCTGATCGTCACCGCGTACCCCTCGGGCGTCCAGGTCACCGCGACCCGAACTTCGCCTCCGGCCGCGGTAAACTTCAGGCCGTTGGACAGAAGATTGATCAGCACCTGGAGAATCCGGCGCCTATCCGCCCGGAGCGGCGGCGCCACGTCGCTCGCGGCGAGGCGCAGCGCGACATGCGCCTTATCGCTTTCGCCGCGCAGCATGTGAACCGTCTCGGCGACGAGGGCCGTAAGGTCGAAAACGTCGTCGTGCAGGTCGAGCCGCCTGGCGTCGAGCTTCGAGAAATCCAGCACGTCGTTGATCAGCTCGAGCAGATGCTGCCCGCTGCGATGAATATCCTTGGCGTAGTCGACGTAGCGCGCGTCGCCCACCGGGCCGAACATCTGCGCGGTGAGGATCTCGGAGAATCCGATGATGGCGTTGAGCGGCGTCCGCAGCTCGTGGCTCATCGCGGCGAGAAACTGCGACTTGGCCTGGCTGCCGGCCGCCGCCTCGGCGAGCGCGCGCTTCACTTCACCGGTGCGCGCCTCGAGCGCGCGCTTGGTCGCCTCGAGCTCGGCAACGTAAGCGCGCAGGCGATCGGCCTCGCGCACGGTCCGTTCCGCAAGATGCTGGTCGATGACCGAGCCGGCGAACCCGAAGGCGAGAATGAGGAGCGTCGCCGCCGCAACCGAGGCCACGAGGAAGTCGGTCGAGGTCGGCCAGGTGACATAGGGCGCGGCAGGATCGGGAACGAGCACGAGCCCCGCCATGCCGGTAAAATGCAGGCCGCATATGCCGAGCGCCAGCAGGCCCGCCCCGGTCAGTTTCGATCGGACGGTGTCGCGGCTGAGCCCCGCGACAACGGCCAGCGCGCAGCCGACGATCCCGATCGCGAAGGATGCGTAGACAAAAGACATGTCCCACACTTCGACGGCCGGCACTCGAAGCGCGGCCATACCGGTGTAGTGCATCGCCCCCACCCCGATGCCGACGACGGCGCCGCCGAGGATCCGATGGCCCGCCCAGGCCGCCAGGAAAAGGCCGCAGCCGGACAGAAAAATCGCGATGACGACGGACAGCGCCGTCAGCCCCAGGTCGTAGCGCACCGGGAAGGCAGCCCGGTAGGCGAGCATGGCGATGAAATGCGTCGCCCAGATACCCGCTCCCGTCACGATAGCCGCAATCGCCAGCCAAGCCACGCGCGGCCAACCTTCGAGAAAACAGACGCGAGAGGTCAGATTGATCGCGGTGAAGGACGCGAACAAGCAAATAACCCCGGCGAGCACAACCAAGCGTAGGTCATGCTGTTGGGTCAGGCAGCCATACACGCGGAACATTCCGCGGAATCTAACCGGCCCGACTTAAGACGCCGTAAATTTCAACCGATCCGGCCCGGTCCGGCCACTTGGCCGACGGCCCGTGGGAGCCCGCCGGACGCCGCCCTCACGCCTCGGTCGTGGGATCGATCATTTTCCGCACTTCCGTGATCTTCGTCGCGGGAAAGCCGCTGATCTCGGCGTGCTTGCGGATGATCGCCTCGTCCTTCGCCAGGTAGACGCAGAACGTCTTGTCGGCCGCGACGAAGCTCTCGACCCACTGGATGTCGGGGCCGAGGTCGCGCAGCACCCCGTTCGACTTGGCCGCCGCACCGCGCAGCTGCTCGCGGTCGAGCGAGCCGACTTCGGGGATATCGCGTTCGATGATGAATTTGCGCAATGCCATGACGTCACTCCCTTTTTTTCAAGATGTCTTCTCGGGCAAAGCGATCGGAACGACCGCCGCAGGGGAAACCATAAGCGGTCTCTATTGCCCGCGGCTCCCATGATTTTCAAGTAAATCTTTCGCGCGCGGGATCGGCGCCGCCAGCCTGCGTGGTGAGGCGCGTCAAGAGCCGCCGACGGCGGCGAAGCGGCCGGCGCGGGCCCGGCCGGGCAGCCGGATGGATACGGTCGTGCCCTTCCCCAGCACGCTGTCGAGCCGCAGCGTCCCGCCATGCAGCTCCACCAGGGCCTTGCTCAGCGAAAGCCCGAGCCCGGTTCCCTTGTGCTCGCGGTTATGGACATCGTCCGCCTGGCTGAACGGCATCAGGACCTTCTCGATCTGCTCGGGCGCGATGCCGACGCCGGTGTCGGCGACCTCGATCGCGAGCAGATCGGGCGGCTCGCGCCGGGCGGCAACCGTGATATGGCCTCCGGGATCGGTGAACTTGACCGCGTTGGACAGCAGGTTCACGAGGACCTGCTTCAGTTTCTGCTCGTCGCAATAAACGGCCTTCAGGTCGGGCGCGATCTCCACCTCGATGCGCAGCGCCTTGCTGTTCGCGAGATCGCGGACGAGCACTTGGCAGCCGTCGACCAGCGCCCGGAAATCCACGGTCTCCTCGGCCAGCTCCAGCTTGCCGGCCTCGATTTTCGACAGGTCGAGCAGGTCGTTGATCAGGGTCAGCAGATGCTGGCCCGACAGGTTGATGTGCTCCGCATATTCCCGATAGCGCGGATTGCTGAGCGGCCCGAGAAGCTCGTACGTCATGGTTTCCGAGAAGCCGATGATTGCGTTCAACGGCGTGCGCAGCTCATGACTCATATTGGCGAGGAAGCTCGACTTGGCGCGGCTGGCGGTCTCCGCCTCCTCTTTCGCGTGCAGCAACTGCTGCTGGGCCTGGATCTGATTGCTGATGTCGTGGAACACGACGACGACGCGCAGATTGGAGGCGAGACGGTAGACCGGCGTGACCACCATCTCGGCGGAAAAGTCGCTGCCGTCACTGCGCCTTAGCTGAATCTGCCGGGCGTGGCGCGTCTCGCCGTCCTTGAGGGTCGCGGAGATCGGGCTCGCAGCGTGGGCGTCGGGCGCGGCGGAGACGATAAGCGCGCCGGCGTCCTCGCCCACCATGTCCTCCGGCCTGCGGCGCAGCATGCGGGCGCAGGCGGGATTGGCGAAGACGATCCGCCCCTCGATGTCGACGCCGAAAATGCCGTCGCCGGCCGCGTTCAGGATCAGCTCGTGGCGCTGGCGCATGTCGGCGAGCGCGTTCTCCGCGCGGCGGTACTCGACGGCGAGCGCGCCGAGCTGGGCCAGCGTCGGCGCCACCCCGAGCGCCGCGGCCTGCGCTTCCTGACGGCTGGCGAAGGCGAGGCCGAAGCTGCCCTGCACCGTGCCCGTCGTCGCGCGCAGCGGCGACAGCCAGACCCAGCCCTCCTCGGCGCAGCGGACCATGGGCGGCGTGTCGCCCCCGAGCACGCGCGCGAGGGGCTCCGGAAGCTGATCGATCTCCCGGCCGAGATACTCGAGGCCGGCGTCGCCGTTCGACACCACGATCACGTCGACCACGCGCCGGCCCGACGGATCGAGCAGGATGATGGTGCATCGGCTTGGCGCGTGGTGCTGTTCCGTGATCGCCGCGATCCGCCGGAGAACGTCATCGAGACGGACGCCCTTCGCGAGATCCTCGAGGATCTGCCCGCGCTGCCGCTGCAGCAGCTCGCTCTCCCGGCGCCGGCGGATATTGCGCTGGATCAGCCAGCCGCAGGCGCCGCCGGGCGGCAGCAGAAGCGCGATCAGCAGAATGAACGCCTTGTTGCCAAGCTGGCGGAAATGCGCGGCGGCGCTCGTCATGTCGACATCGACCATGAGCGCGCCGCGCTGACCCGACGCCGCGCGGATCGGCACGACGGCCTGGCCGATGACGATCCGCCGGCCGGCGACCTCTTCGACGACGACCTGGGCGACGATGCGCTGGTCGCGGATCACCGCACGCGCGATGGACGGATCGATCGTGCCGCGAAAGTCACTCGACCAGGACGACATCGCCACGGCACCGTCGTGCCGGATCACCTGATAGTCGCGCACGCCGCCCGCGGCGCTGGCGAAATCGAGGGTCCGCCGGTCCGAATCGTTGACCAAGCCGTCGGACAGGATCTCGTCGAGCGCGAACAGCCGGGACTGCAGGAACCGCGCCCAGTGCAGCGCCGCGCCGGTCGCCTCGCTCTTCAGCAGGCGATACTCCGCCTCGCGGATGGTGACGAAACTGGCCACGAGCGCGAGCAGGATGATGCCCCCAATCGACAGCAGCAGCCGTTTGTCGCTGGCGACAAGCGGCAGCAAGCGCACGACGAGGGATCGAAACCGCCGCCGCGCCAGCCCGAGGCCGGCGTTGGGTTTGACTCCCGGCGATCGCATCAGATCTCCACCCGGCGGCCCCTGATCCGATTCCGGGCAACCGCGCCCAAAGACCGGGCAATGTCGATCTTCCGGGCCGCTTTGCCGTGCCTTAGTCTCAACGCTGCCTGCCTCCGACCCAAAAGCCGATCCGTCCGCGCCATCTCACCGGCGCGCAGCGGATCGTCAGCTTGCTATCTTAAATTGATATTCTTTCTTAAGACTTAAGCAAAAGAAGTGGCGGCGGGCGCGATCCACGCTTTTTGGTGTAGCGGCACGCCCGGCTGCCCCAAACATTAGAGGCTGCGACGGCATAGGACCCGGTGCGCGCCGCCCGAATGCTATTGGAATACGGGCGTGGCGCACTGAAACGCCAGCGAGAAACAAGATCTTAACCAGAGTTGTGTAATAATTGAAAAATCTACAACTTTTGGGGTCAGAGCCGTGAAAGGGCCGCGAGGCACGGGCCATCGGAGGACGATCCAGCCGCCGGGATTGACGGCGACGGACCCGCCGCGCGTGGGCTGCATGGCACGGTGCGGGCGTAGCTGAGCCGATGTTTCAGCCCATGCAAGTAGCGCCCGAGGCGATCGAGGATTCCCACGAGCCTCCGGCCCATTGTCATCCGAAGATCCACGAGGCCTATGACTACTGGCTTCGCATTCATCCGCCGAAAGGCCTGCCCGGCCGGCAGCATTTCGAACCGACGGACATTCCGAGCCTGCTCCGCCATGTCCGCCTTCTCGACGTCGAAGGCACGCCGCCGCGGTTCAAGGTCCGCGTCATCGGCACCCAGTACACCGAGCGCCTGGGCCACGACACCACCGGCTGCTATCTGGATGAGCTGTTCGAGGGCTTCGACGGCTCCCGCTTTCACAGCGTGCTGGTCGACGTGGTCGAGAACAAGCGGCCGATCTGGCGGCGCGGCCCGCTGCAATGGTTCTGCACGGAGCAGTACAGCAGCGTCGAGCGCATCCACCTGCCGCTCGCCCGCGACGGCGAGACCGTCGACATGGTGCTGACGGTCAGCGTCTACCAGGAATAACGGCAGGCCGTGCCTGGGCGGGCGGCGCTAATTGACCTTCGCCAGCTTCTGCAGCGAGCGCAGCGGGCGTGGCATCTCCTGGCCGGGGAAGCTGGTCGGCCAGTTGGTGTAGGACACCTCACCGACATAGATATCACCCCGGGAATCGATCGCCAGACCGTGTGGCGCGATGAACTTGCCGGTCTCGAGACCCGCCCCGTGCTCGCCGCCGAGCCGCGCGAGCAGCTCGCCCTTGCTGGTGACGATGCTGAGCCGCGGCCCCAGGTTCGGCGCCTTCAGGTTGACGCGCATGCCCGGCCCCAGCTCGCCGACGAAGCAGTGCGGGCACTTGCCGCGCGGCATGTAGAGCCCGCAGGGCCGGTGCAGGATGTTCCACTGCGTCTCGTACTTGCCGTTGCCGTCGAAGATCTGCACGCGATGGTTCTCGCGGTCGGCGACGTAGACCCAGCCGTCCTCGTCGGTGACGATGTTGTGCACGATGTTGAACTCGCCCGGGCCGGAGCCGGACTGGCCCCAGGTCTTCACCAGCTTGCCGTCGGGCGTGTATTTGTGGACGCAGGCGTTGCCGTAGCCGTCCGACACGTAGATATGGTTGTCGGGCGAAAGCGCGGTGTGGGTGCAGCGGTGGAAGGGCTCGCCGCTCATATAGGGCGCGGGCTTGCCCGGAATGCCGATGGTCATGACCACCTTGCCCTCCGGCGTGCATTTCTTGACCGAATGGTCGCCGTCGTCGGTGCAATAGAGCATGTCATCGGGGCCGATATGCAGGCCGTGCGCGCGCGGAAAAACCCCCTCGCCCCAGGAGCGCAGGAAGTTGCCGTCGAGGTCGAAAACCATCATCGGGTGCTCGCCGCGATTGAAGACGTAGACCTGGTCCTTGCTGTCGACGCCGACCGCGGCGACGTCCTTGAACTCCCAGCCGTCGGGGATCTTCGCCCAGTTCTCCACGACGCGATAGCGAAAGTCGCCGCTTCCCAAGATCACCGACATTGCCCGGCCCTCCCCTATTCGATGTGACGTTTTAAGGTGAATTCGCATCATTCTCCGACAATCGGTCCGCGCATGCAAAACGCGGACGCGCCGACCGTCGCGAGCGACGATCAGAGCGACGGTCAGAGCCCGCGCCGCTCATCCTCCGAGCGCGGAGGGCGCGTCGGCGCCGGTTGCGGCGCGAAGCCCGGCTTGTCCGGCAGGCCGAAGCGTTCCGTCGGCGTCGGCGGGGGCGGCGCCGCCGGCGGCGCGGGCTTGCGCTCGAAGAATTTCGCGGCGCCCAGCATCAGGCCGATCGCGACCAGCCAGCTCGCCAGAATGCGGCTCGCGATCCGCACCGGCCCCGCCGTGAGCCGCGGCACGAAGGGCAGCGGCGCCGCCAGCAGCCAGAACGCCGCGGCGGCCGCGCCGAGCGCGAAGCCGGTCTCGCCGAAGGTCGGATCGTTGAGCGCGGCGACGAAGCCGATCGCGATCCCGGCGAGCGCCGCCACGGTCGGCACGGCCAGCGCCTGCGCCCGACCCGTCACCGCAAGGGCGATGCCCGACAGGATGCAGCCGGCCGGCGCGATCAGCCGGGTCTGCTCGAACGCGCCCGGCCGCGCCACCAGCGCCGCGAGCACGCGGTCCTTGACCAGCACGCCCAGCAGGAAACCCGCGGCGAACAGCAGAAGGCTCGCGCCCGCCGAACGGCGTGGAACCTGCGACAGCGCGATGCCGAGCGCCAGGATCGAGAAGGCCTGCGCGTAGGTCGAGAGCACGAAGGCCGCGCCGCCGCCGATCCGCCCGCGCTCCGCCCCCGGCAATTGAAGCGCGATCACCAGCAGCGCGCCGACCGCCAGCACGACCGCCGCCGGAAGCTTCTTCACGCCCGTCATCGCCGCCGCGCCGCCCTCAGGCGACCAGGAAATAGATCCCGCCGCCCGCGATCAGCCCGCCGAGCCCGCGCGCCAGGCTGCCCTGGAGCGGCTTGTTCAGGGCGAGGCCGATGGCAATGCCGAGGACATGGATCAGGCCGGTGGCGACGACGAAGCCGACGGCATAGGCGGCGGGGTCGGCCGCCTGCGGCAGCTCCGCGCCATGCGCGTAGCCGTGAAAGATCGCGAAGATCCCGACCAGGAAGACCGGCACCGGCTCGGCCGGCTGCCAGACAAGGGCGATGCACAGGCCGAGCACCAGCACGGAGACGGCGACCCCCGTCTCCACCCCCGGCAGCGGCAGCCCGGCCATGCCGGCGATGCCGCCCATGGTCATGATAAGCGGAAAGGCGACCGGCAGCATCCAGACCGAGCGCCCGCCCATCTGCGCGCCCCAGATGCCGACCGCCAGCATGGCGAGGAAATGGTCCGGCCCCGTCAGCGGATGCTCGAAGCCGCCCTTGAAGCCGCCGCCGACGCTCGTGATATGCGCCGCCGCTTCCGGCGCGCTCAGCGCCAGCAGGACCGCGCAAGCCATCAGAATGCCGACGATACGGGCCATGATCCTCTCCGGGTGATGCGCGCGCCGGTGCGCCCGAACGGCATCCTACGGCAGTTTCGAGACTTTGTGGATGCCATCGAACGCTTTATGAGGCAAAACCAAGCCGGCGCAGACCTCCGTCCATGGATGCCACGGACAAGCCGTGGCATGACGGTTATGTATCTAAAATCAAATAAAGATCGTCACTCCCCGGCTTGTCCGGGGGAGTCCACGTGCACCGGCCTTTCCATCAACGCGCCCCTTAACGGCGTCGCTCAGCCGCACCGTCGGGCCCCGGCCGATTGTCCCCCGCTTCCCATTTTTCGCGTTGCGCCCCAGAATACCGGTTGGACCGTCGCGACGGGTCGCCGACGCGCGAATGAGAACGACCGGGGAAACGCCATGGATTACAACGACGCCATCAACCTCGACGACCTGCGCAAGCTCGCCAAGAAGCGCCTGCCCAAGGTCATCTACGACTTCATCGAAGGCGGCGTGGACGACGAGGGCGGGCTGGTCCGCAACGAGGACGCCTTCGCCCGCCGCCCGCTGATGCCGCGCTACCTGGTCGACGTCACGGCGATCGACCAGACCACCCAGCTTTTCGGCCGCACCTATTCGAGCCCCTTCGGCATCGCGCCGACCGGCGGCATCAGCAACTACCGCTGGGGCGGCGACCTGATGCTGGCCAAGGCCGCGCGCGACGCCAACATCCCCTTCATCATGTCCGGCGCCGCCACCGCCACGATGGAGGACATGGCCAAGATCGCGCCCGACCACGGCTGGTATCAGCTCTACGTCGCCAAGGACAAGGCGATCTCCGAGGACATGATCCGCCGCGCGGCCGATCTCGGCCTCTCGACCCTGGTGGTCACGGTCGACGTGCCGGTCGGCTCGAACCGCGAGCGCAACCGGCGGAACGGCTTCGGGCGGCCGCTCCGGCTGTCGCTCGCCTCCAAGCTCGACGCGCTGCGGCGGCCTTTCTGGTTCAAGGACTACATGCGGAACGGCATCGCCCGCATCGCCAACTGGGAGCCTTACGTCGGCAAGACGGTCGACGCGGAGGAGCTCGGCGAGTTCGTCTCGACGCAGATCCGCGGCGCGCTGACCTGGAGCGACATCGAGCGGTTCCGCAAGCTCTGGCCGCGCAACCTCGTGCTCAAGGGCATCATGCGCCCGGACGACGCGATCCGCGCGGCCGAAGTCGGCGTCGACGGGCTGATGGTCTCGAACCACGGCGCGCGCCAGCTCGACCGCGCGCCCTCGCCGCTCGACGTCCTGCCGGCGATCGACGCCGCGGTCGGCGACCGCATGACCCTGATGCTGGACGGCGGCGTGCGCCGCGGCTCGGACGTGCTGATCGCTTTCTGCCTCGGCGCCAAGTTCGTCTTCCTCGGCCGGCCGACGCTCTACGGCCTGGTCGCCGGCGGCGAGGCCGGCGCGACCAAGGCGGTCGGTATCCTCAAGCGCGAGATCGACCTGACGATGGCGCAGATCGGATGCCCGGCGCTGTCCCAGCTCGGCCCCGACTTCGTGCTCTGGGACCAGGACGAGGCGCTGCGCAACCGGCGCGGCTGAGCGCGCTCAGAGCCCGCCGCCCACCCGGAGGATGGCGCCCGTCGTGTAGGCGGCCTTGTCCGAGCCGAGCCAGAGGATCGCCTCGGCGATGTCTTCGGGCCGGCCGACGCGGCCGAGCGGCGCGGTGCGCGCGACCATCGCCGGGCGTTCGGGCACCCCGACCCGCGCGTGCAGCCCGGTGTCGGTCGTCCCCGCCTGCACCGCGTTGACCCGGATGCCGTCGCCGCCGACTTCCTTGGCAAGGCCGATGGTGAAGGTGTCGAGCGCGCCTTTCGACGCGGCGTAATGCACGTATTCGCCGGGGCTGCCGAGCGTCGCGGCGGTCGAGGAGACGTTGACGATCGCCCCGCCCGCGCCGCCCGTCTTCCGCGCCATGCGCTTGATCGCCGCCCGCGCGCAGTAGAACGGGCCGAAGATGTTGACCTCGAAGGTGCGGCGCAGAACGTCGTCCGGCAGCTCGGCCACCGTCGAGGCCCGCACGACCGTGCCCGCGTTGTTGACGAGCAGCGTCACCGGCCCGAGCGCGCGGTCGCATTCGGCGAACAGCGCCTCGACATCCGCCGCCGCGCCGACATCCGCCCGCACGGCGATCGCCTTGACGCCCGCTTTCCGGCAGTCGGCGGCGACCCGTTCGGCCGCGTCGGCATCGGAGAGATAGGCGATGCACACGTCATAGCCGTCTTGCGCGGCCAGCCGGGCGGTTGCCGCGCCGATGCCGCGGCTGCCGCCCGTGATCACGGCGATCTTTTTCATAGCGAATAGGCTACCACCGACCGCGTTCGCGGCAAGCGACGATCTTTCACCTCAAGGTGACCGCCGGCGGGGTTGAGCCCGGCGCGGCGCTGACGCACACTCGGCGCCTTCACGATCGAGCCCATCATCAGATAACCCTTTCCCTCATGCTGAGCTTGTCGAAGCATGAGCGGCTCGATATGGGAGAGCGTACTCGTCCTTCGACAGGCCCAGGACGAGGCTGGTTTCTGTCTTTCGCCGGATGCCTGTCACATGAGGGCATACGCATGGACCATCTTTGCATCGACGTCGGACCGTTCCATTTCGAGGCGCGGCTCGAGCTGACGCGCGCGCCCGCGACCTGCCACGCCTTCCTCGCGCTTTTGCCCTTTCGGAACAAGGTGATCCATTCACGCTGGAGTGGCGAAGCGGTCTGGGTGCCGCTCGGCGATTTCGAGACCGGGCTCGACTTCGAGAACCACACCTGCCATCCGTCGCGCGGCGACATCCTGCTCTACCCGGGCGGGTTCAGCGAGACGGAGATCCTGTTCGCCTACGGCAGCGCCAGCTTCGCGAGCAAGATGGGCGCGCTCGCGGGCAACCATTTCCTGACCGTGACCAAGGGCCTGGACGACCTGGAGAAGATGGGCAAGCTGGTGCTGTGGGAAGGTGCGCAGGACATCCTGTTCAGCGCGGCGTAGATCAATCGGCAGCCAAGCGAAATCACCCGAATAAAGACAAATCCGTCGCATTGGGCCGAATCGCGCTGACAAGGCCTCTCAGTTGGCGCCCTTCAATGCATCGTGGAAGAAGGTCCGGGTGTCCTGATGGAGGGCGGCGCGGACCGCGGCGTGCGTGTACGGCATGTGCCCGCCGTCGTAGACCTTGAAGGTGACGTTCGACGCGATCGACGGATCGAGGGCCATGTGGCGGACCACGTATTTGGACGCGAGATAGGGCGTCACCATGTCGTAGGCGCCGTGCGCGATGAGGACCTTCAGGTTTGGGTTGAGGCTCATTGCCTCCTTGAGGTCGTTCGCCGCACCGATGCGTTGGAAATGTCCATCGGTCTCCCAGCGCCATTTCCGGCTGGTTGTCGGATTGAGAACCCGATAGGGCCGCTGGGTCTCGAAGTCGAGCTCGCTTCGGACATACTCGTTGAATGCCGCCGTCAGCGGCGCCGACAGGCCATTGAGGACGGGATCGTCGCCTTCGAGAAACGGGGAATCCGGGTGCGGATCGACCTCCGTTATCGTTCCGTCGTACGGACTTACGACCCTTCCGGAGTCGCGCAGGAGGTTCTTGGCAAAGACCGTTCTCGAGATGCGGCCGTAATGGCGCAGGATCATATCGCGGCTCAGACCGAGATACGCGCTCAGCTTTTGCACGACCGGATCGTTGTCGGAGGGCTTCTGCTGCGCCAGCCACGTCAGGTAACCGCCCATTGCGAACCCCTCCGTCTCGCTAAGAACGTCGGGTAATTTGCCCGCGACCGACGACTTGTGGTGATAAAGCGCGGTGGCGGCGTAGGCCGGAAGCATGCTTGCCCATGGCAGCAGGCGATAGGCGTTGAAGCGCCGCAAGCTGAATTCGAAGACCGGCGAAATCAGCACGACGCCGTTCAGGCGCACGCCTGGTTTCGACGTCATGCGGTTGGGCAGAATCGCCGCACGGAATGCGCCGTAGCTCTCGCCGGCAAGGAACTTCGGCGACGCCCAGCGCTGCGCCCCCGTCAGATAGAGGCGAACAAATTCGGCGAGCGAATCCAAATCCGCATTCACGTTCCAAAAATGGCTGGCATTTCCGGCGCCGGGCTTTTGCTTCGCGTCTTTCCCCTTCTCGGGGCTGATCGCCCGGCTGTATCCGGTCCCGACGGGATCGACGAAGACCAGGTCCGTGAAGTCGAGCCACGTCGCAGGATTATTCACCAAATGGACCGGCGGCGACGGAATCGAGCCGTCGTCCTTGAGCGCGACTATTCGAGGGCCGAGCGCCAACAGGTGGAGATAGGCCGAGGCCGCGCCGGGGCCGCCGTTGAAGGCGAAGGTAAGCGGCCGCGAACGGGGATTGGCGCCGTCCTCGGTGTATGCGACGAAGAAGATGCGCCCCCGGGTCTTCGCATCCGTGCCCGTGACGTCCACCATGCCGGCACGGGCGGTGTATGCAAGACGGCGGCCCCTGATCTCGATCACGTGGTGCGTTACCGAAGACCGGGCCCATGGGCGCGTCTTCGCTTCTTTGGCCACCCCAGCAACCACCCCAGTGTCGCGCTTTCGCTCTTGCTGCGCGAACAGCGGATTCGAGCCGGCGAGGCAAAGGCAAAGAAGCACGGCAAGCCAGATGGCACCGCGAACTGCCGCGTTCACCGCCGCCGCGCACCGCCTCTCGGCCCGGTATCCGGCGGAATCGAACGCGTCGCGTGCGGGCATCATGGCGTTCTCGGTTGATGCGAGCATCGGTGCTCGACGAAAAACGTATTGCCTCCTGGGCCGCGCCGACGTCCCGTCAGGTGAGCGTCAAGAGCAGGTCCCGGGAACAGATCATTGTATCGGCGCGGAACCGCGCTGCAATGTCTCCTGTTCAGCGCGGCCTCGATCAAGCCGCAGCCAAGAAAATTCACCTGCGCTAGAGACAAATCGATCGCCGCAAGACGTCGCCGCGACGAACCTGCAGCCATCTGGGTGTAGGTTACCACTTATGATCGCGGACAATACGCATAAATTCTAAATATAAAACAGTTGGTTGTAAAATATGCCGCAGTCCGAGAAAATTTTCTCCACTCCTGGCTTACTTCTATCATTGCGATAGTTCATTCGGCTGAGCACATCTTCTCATATTGAGAGGGTTAGAAACTTCAAGTCTGATAACAGGACGCAACCGCAGAATCCCGGGCTCTAAACGGGAACGCGGTCACAGGGAGCGGCCCAAGTAAACGGGCGTGCCAATCCTCTTAGACGCTCGTAAACGCGAAAAGGAGGAGTCCAAAGCATGAGAGGCAAAGTTTTGGGGCTTGTGGTTGCTGGCATGCTGCTCGCTGCCACGCCAGTCAACGCCATGGTCCTGTCGGTGACAGGCGGGCAAAACGATACCATTCCAGCCACTTTCAATCCGGTGGGCTTTCCTGGCGGTGTCTCGGTCGGCGATCCGATCAAGGTCTTTGACAGCACCTCGCCCGGCGGCGGATTGACGCTGTCGGACAATGGATTGCTCAAATTCGAGTATTACGGCAAGGAAGCGCTGTTCGTTAATTTCTTCGTCAACGGCAGCAGTCTGTTTTCAACCGCCACGTCGGTCGTTGGGGATTCATTTCTCGCACCGACGGCGGCCGGCACGGTGCCGTTCAGCTTCCTCACCTCCGGCGGCGGCGGCCTGAGCGCCACGAACGGAGGACCGATCGATTCCGGTCTGTCGATTGCCTTTGCCGACCTCGGTAACAACAGTTTCCTGATCATGTTCAACGACATCGGAAACGACAGGGATTTCGACGACCTCGTCGTCAAGGTTTCGGCCGTTCCGCTGCCCGCGGCGGTATGGCTGCTCCTGTCCGCGTTCCTCGGGTTATGGGGGATGTCCCGGGGCGTTCGACACGGCGCGCGCAGCAACGCCTAGTTTGTGATCCTCGCAAAATCGGCTGAGCCGTCTCAGCGATAGCGAGACCTTTGCGTGTGGTAATGTTTTCGAAAGCCGGCCGAACAGCAGATCGGTCGATTGTGCCCGCGACACACGACAGCGGTAAGCGGACGAGCCTTAACCGACGCGCCACCAGGAGCGAAGATCGGCAATGTTTGTGCGTGAGAAATGTCTTGCGACGGCCTTGGCGTCGATGACTGCATCCGGGGAGAGCGCGAGCGCTGGGCGTGGAAACGATATCGTCGTTTTCACGCTCATCCTCTTTGCCGTCATAGCAACGTTCATTTTTTCGCTGAGAAAACCGTAACCCCGGCGCGTTGCCCCGCAGGCG
>CAZPFL010000065.1:0-3137 GCA_964585785.1 uncultured Rhodospirillaceae bacterium | reverse complement strand
ATCAGCGCGGAATGGCGGTGGCGTTGCCCGACAGCTTTTCCCGCAGCAGCCGATGCTGGATCTTGCCCGTGGCGGTGCGCGGCATGTCCTCGTCGCGGAGGAAGGAAACCGAGCGCGGCCGCCTGTAGCCCGCGATGCGGTCCCGGCACCAGTCGAGGATCTCTTCCTCGCTCACCCGCGCCGCTTCGTGCAGCACGATGACGGCGTGCACGCGCTCGCCCCATTTCGCGTCGGGCATGCCGATCACGGCCACGTCCTTGACCTGCGGATGCCCGCCGACCACGCCTTCCACCTCGGACGGATAGACGTTCTCGCCGCCGGAGATGATCATGTTGCTCTTGCGGTCGACGAGGTAGAGGTAACCGTCCGCGTCGCGCCGGGCGAGGTCGCCGACGCTGCAATAATCGCCGCGGAACGCCTCGGTGGTCTTCTCGGGCATCTTCCAGTAGCCGTCGAAGGTGTAGGGATTGCAGGAAAAGAGCTCGCCCGCCTCGCCGGGGGCGACCGCGTTGCCGTCGGGGTCGAGCAGCCGGATCGGCCGCGAGCCGATGCATTCGCGCCCGACCGAGCCGAGCTTGGTGAACTGCTCGTGCGGGTGCAGAAGGGTGACCCAGCCGGCCTCGGTCGAGCCGTAGAGCTCGTAGAGGCCGGAGTTGCGGAACATCGCCATGATCGCGCGCTTGGTGTCCTGGCGCGCCGGCGCGGAGGAGACGAGCAGCTTCGCCACCCGGTCGAGGTCGTATTTGGCCCGCACCGCGTCGCTGAGGCCCAGCATCATGATGTAGTGGGTCGGCACGAGCGAGGTGAAGGTCGCGCCGGTCTCGGCCAGCGTGCGCACGAGCTCCTCGGGATCGAAGCTCTTGCGCGAATAGACCGTCGTGCAGGCGCCGCAGGTCGCGAAGGCGCTGGCGAAATAGAGCGAGTTGGCGTGGCAGAGCGGCATCACCAGCAGCCCGCCGTCGTCATGGCCGAAGCCCATCTCGATGTCGGTCACGAGGCCGATCATCGCGCTGCCCCGGTGCGAGCGGACCGCGCCCTTGGGCCGGCCCGTCGTGCCCGAGGTGTACATCAGCATCCAGGGATCTTCGGGCCGCACCTCGACATCCGGCTCACCGTCGCTTGCGGCCGCGAGCAGATCCTCGTACGCGCGATATCGGGCGGGGCACGCGCCGCCGCCGAGATGAATGTAGTTGCGTTCCGGCACCGGCAACTCCGCGCGGACGTCCTCGACGGCGTCCAGCAGATCGCGCTGCACGATCAGCGCCCGCGCCTCGCAATTCTCGACGATGTAGCGGATCTCCGGCCCCACCAGGCGAAAATTGACCGGCACGGCGATCAGCCCCGCCTTGGCGGTCCCGGCGTAGATCTCCAGCCATTCGACGCAGTTGTAGGCGAGCACCGCGACGCGGTCGCCCTTGGCGAGGCCCATCCCGAGCAGGGCGTTGGCGAGCCGGCACGACCGCGCGTTCCATTCCCGGAAGGTCATCGCCCGCTCGAGATCGCGCGCGCCGACCTTGTCGCCGAAGAGATGCGCGTTCAGGGCCACGACCTGGCCGAGATGCGATAGGTGCCCCATGGCGAGCGCCGCCAAAGATTTTCCCGCAGGACTATCAAGCCGGGAATTGCGCGGAGCGTCAATTACGGACGCGCCGGTTCGCCCTCCTCCGCGTTCCCGCCTATAATCGCGGGCGACGCCGCAGCCAATGCGCGCATCGAAAATCGGGAGGAACGCCATGCCGACACCCAAGGGGATCCTGCTCGTGATGATGGAGCCCGCGCTGAACGACGATGACGAGTTCAACGCGTGGTACGACAACGAGCACATTCCGGAGCGCGCCGCGGTGCCGGGTTTCCTGTCCGCCGTGCGCTACGTCTGCCGCGCGGGCTTCCCGCGCTACCTCGCGATCTACGACCTGGAGAGCGTCGATGTGCTCAAGAGCGACGCGTATCGCGCGATCGGCGGTCCCAATCTCAGCATCTGGACCAAGCGCGTCCAGCGCAGCACGCGCGGCCGCTGGCGGCTCGAGGGCACGCAGATCTTCCCGGGCGACGCGGTGACGAAGCATCTCGACAACCGCTGCCACCTCACCGTCGTCCGGTTCCGCGGCGCCGAGGAAAGCGCGCTGCTCGACGCGGTCCGGCGCTACGCGGCGGACGACCCGAACATCGAGCAGTGCCGCCTCTACCGCAACGAATGCGCGCCGGGCGAGCATGGCGCGGTGATCGAGCATCGCGTCCCGATCGACAGCGTCGCGCCGCCGAAAGCGTTCTTCGACCCGGCGGTCGGGCGGGTCGACCTGATCAACACCTATTCGCCCTATTGGCGCTGAGTCCTAAGGAATCGCAATGAAGTTCGGCATTCTCTTCACGTCGCATCCCAATATCGACACCGAGCCCTACCCGCATCGCGACGTGCACGCGCGCGTCACATCGGAGATCATCGAGGCCGACCGCCTCGGCTACGACACGGCGTGGATCGCCGAGCATCACTTCAGCAACCAGTACGGCATCATGCCCGACCCCTTCGCCTATATGGGCTATCTCTCGGCGAAGACGGAGCAGATCCGCCTCGGCACCGCGGTGATGACGGTGCCGCTCTACAATCCCGTGCGCATCGCCGAGAACATGGCCTTCATCGACATCCTGAGCGGCGGACGGATCACCCTCGGCCTCGGCTCGGGCTATCGGCCCTACGAGTTCGAAGGTCTCGGCATTCCCTTCGACGAGCGCCGCGACATCCAGGAGGAAGCGATCCCGATCGTGCTCGACGCGCTGCACGGCAAGCCGCTCGACCACAAGGGCAAATATTTCCGGACCAAGGTCGGCGGCGACTACGAGATCTTTCCGGTTAGCGTCCAGCGCCCGCACCCGCCGCTCTACATGGCGGCCGGCACCGAGCGCTCGATCGCCTTCGCGGCAAGCCACGGCTTCGGGCTGATGCTCTCCACCCTGCCCTCCGCCGAGGTACTCGCCGGGCAGATCGGCTTCTACCGTGAGCGCGTCAAGCAGGCGCCCGAGCCCTATAACGGCAACCCGGCCTGCAACCATGTCGACGTCGCGCGCTGGGTCTATGTCGCCGACACCGACGCCGAGGCGCGCGCCGAGAGCGAGGCCGGCATCCTCCGCCACCTCGCCCA
>CAZPFL010000064.1:0-21812 GCA_964585785.1 uncultured Rhodospirillaceae bacterium | reverse complement strand
AGAGCGGCAACCAGCAGATCCTGCACAACATCAAGAAGGGCATGCGCATCGAGGTCGCCAAGCAGTTCTCGAAGGACTGCCGCAAGCTCGGGATCGCCGTGCACGGCACCTTCATCGTGGGCCTGCCCGGCGAGACGCGCGACACCATCGAAGAGACCATCCAGTATGCGATGGAGATCAATCCGCACACCATCCAGGTCTCGCTCGCCGCGCCCTATCCCGGGACCTTCCTCTATAACCAGGCGGTCGAGAACGGCTGGCTGGTAAACGAGGCCAAGGACATGGTGCAAGGGGAAGGCTTCCAGATCTCCTCGATCGCCTACCCGCATCTGTCGCAGGAGGAGATCTTCGAGGCGGTGGCCACCTTCTACAAGCGCTTCTACTTCCGGCCGCGCAAGATCGCCGACATCACCATGGAAATGCTGCTGAGCTGGGACATGATGAAGCGCCGGCTGCGAGAAGGCGTGGAGTTCATGCACTTCCTGAAGGCGCGGGAGATCTGATCCTGAAGCGGCTGATCGTTACGGGGGACGATTTCGGCATTGCGCTGCAGGTAAACGAAGCGGTCGAACAGGCTCACCGGAACGGCATTCTCAACACGGCCAGCCTCATGGTCGGCGGCGGCGCGGTCGACGACGCCGTCCAGCGCGCGCGGCGCCTGCCCTCGCTCGGCGTCGGCCTGCATCTCGTGCTGGTGCGCGGGCAGCCGGTGCTGCCGCCGGACCGCATCCCCGATCTCGTCGGACCGGACGGCAGTTTTTCCACCCGCCTGGTGCGCGCCGGCTTCCGCTATTTCTTCCTGCCGTCGGTACGCGCCCAGCTCGCCGCCGAGATCCGCGCGCAGTTCGAGCGGTTCCGCGATACCGGCCTGCCGCTCGACCACGTCAACACGCACAACCACATGCATCTGCATCCGACGATCCTGGGCCTCGTGCTCAAGATCGGGCGCGATTTCGGGCTGCGCGCGGTCCGGCTGCCGCATGAGCCGTTCCAGCCGTCATGGAAAAGCGCGCATCAGGGGCTGCTGCGGAGGCTTTCCAACGACCTGCTGCTTCGGGTATTGATCGCCTCGCACCGGTGGCGGATGAAGCGCGCCGGCATCGCCTTCAACGACTACGTGTTCGGCATGAACGACAGCGGCGCGATGGACCGCGAGAAGATGCTGGGGATCCTGAACAACCTGCCCGATGGCGTGAGCGAGATGTATTGCCACCCCGCGACCGGGCCCTGGGCGGGCATGGAGCCCGAGGCGCGCGGCTACCGCTTCGCCGACGAGCTTGCCGCCCTGACCGACGACACCGTGCGCGCAGCCATCGCGGCGCATCGCATCGAGCCCACCGCCTTCCGCCTGCTTGCCTGACCGGATCGATCATGAAACGCAGTCTCTCCCACGCCGCGGCGGGTCACCCACCATGCGCCTGAGCTTCACCCAGCCCTATACGTCGTGGACGCATCGGCTGACGCGGATGATGGTGCGGCCGCTGGTGCATACCACGGTCACGCCCAATCATCTGACCACCGGCCGCCTGGTCACCGGGGTCGCCTCCTGCGCCGCCTTCGCGGTCGGCGACACGACGTGGGATTTCTGGGGCGGCGTGATCTGGATCGTCTCCTGCCTGCTCGACCGCGCCGACGGCGAGCTGGCGCGGCTCAGCGGAAAAACCTCGCCGTGGGGGCATCAATACGACTACGCCTGCGACATCATCGTGAACGGCCTGCTCTTCATCGGCATCGGCGTCGGCCTGCGCGACAGCGTGCTGGGCGGATGGGCGATTGCGCTCGGCGTCCTCGCCGGCGTCTCGATCGTGATCGCCTCGGTGCTCGCGGAGCTGATGGAGAAGGCCGACGACAGCGGCCAGAAGGCGTGGTCCGGGGTCGCCGGCTTCGATTTCGACGACATGCTCTATCTCTTCGCGCCCTTCGCCTGGCTCGGCTGGTTCTTCTATATCCTCGTCGGCGCAGCGATCGTCTCGCCGATCATGGCGATCCTCACCGCCTGGCGCTTTTTCAGACACGGGCGCTAGCAGCGGGCCGGTCACGGCGCGGCGTGAAGCAGGCGGCGCGCTGCGCTACACTCGCGGCATGACGATAGCGGCCAATGATCCCGACACCGTCACCGCGCTTTTCGACACGGTCGCGGCGCGCGCGCCTGACGCGCCGGCGCTCTATTATCGTGATGCGCCGCTGTCTTACGCCGCGGCGGCCGAGCGGGTGAGCCGTCTCGCGGGCTTTCTCGCCGCGCATGGGATACGGGCCGGCGACCGGGTCGCCTTCTGGCTGCCGAGCGTGCCCGCCTATCTCCTGCTCTACCTCGCCTGCGCGCGGCTCGGCGCGATCGCCGTCGCGGTCAACACGCGCTACCGGGCCGCGGAAGTGGGCGACATCCTGCACCGCTCGCGCGCCAAGTTGCTGATCCTGTGGCCGGGATTCAGGCATATCGACTTCGCCGAGATTCTGGAGCGCGTGGACCCGGCGCTCCTCGGCGCAGTCGAGACGGTGATCGTCTATGACAAGGATGACGGCGCCGGCGTCGCGCCCTTCGCGCTGCCGGGCAAGACGGTCGTGCGCTACGCGGCCGCGGAACGGCACGCCCCAAATGCAAGCGACGCCTCCGGGCCGGACGTTGCCTGCAACATCTTCACCACCTCGGGGACGACGAGCCGGCCGAAGCTCGTGGTCCACCGGCAATTCGCCATCGCCCGGCACGCCGCCGAGGTGGCGCGGCATTTCCGCCTCGACGCACCGGACACGGTGACGCTGCAGGCCCTGCCCTTCTGCGGCGTGTTCGGATTCTGCCAGGCCATGGCAAGCCTCGCCGCCGGCCGGCCGATGGTCATGCAGGCGGCCTTCGACGCCGAGGACGCGGTGCGCCTCTGCCGGCGCTACCGCGTCACCCAGTTCAACGCGACCGATGACATGGTGGAGCGGATGCTGCGCGCGGCGGCGGACGACACGCCCTTCGCCGCCGTCGACTTCGTCGGCTACGCCGCCTTCAACCGCGCGCTCGACGATCTGCCCGAGCGCGCCGAGGCGCGCGGCGTTCGCCTGATCGGGCTCTGGGGCATGAGCGAGATGCAGGCGCTGGCGGCCCGGCGCGATGCCGATGCGCCGGTCGCGGAGCGCCGCAAGGCGGGCGGCGCGCTCGTCTCGCCCGATGCGCGCGCCCGCGTGCGCGACCCTGAAACAGAGACGTTGCTGCCGCCCGGCGAGGCCGGCGCGCTCGAGATCGCCGGCCCGAGCCGCATGGTCGAATATCTCGACGATCCGGATGCGACAGCGGCCGCCTTGACCGAGGACGGCTATGTCCGCACCGGCGACCTCGCGGTTCTGGAAGAAGACGGCGGGTTCGAATTCCTCGCCCGCATGGGCGACGCGCTCCGCCTCGGCGGCTTCCTGGTGAGCCCGGCCGAGATCGAGGCGGAGGTCATGGCGCGGCCCGGCATCGATGCCGCGCAAGTAGTCGAGGTCAGCGCCGAAGGCCGCAACCGCGCCGTCGCCTTCGTTTTGCTGGCGCCCGGCGCGGCGCTCGACGAGGGTGCGGTCCTCGCCCATTGCGCCGAACGCCTCGCCAACTACAAGCGCCCGCTCCGCGTAATCGCGCTCGACGCCTTCCCCGTCACCGACAGCGCCAACGGCGTCAAGATCCAGCGCGCGAAGCTGCGCGCGATGGCGCAGGCGATCGTCGATGAAGGCGCCGAATGAGCCTGCGAACGCGCGCAACACGTCACAACGCCAACAACTGAACCAAGCTTCGCCACATTTTCGTCACTTCGCTGCGGATACTGTTCCCGTACTCCGGAAGTGACTCTCACCCGCAGCGAATGGCAGCAGGGCCTTTGACACGTGCTTGTGTAGGCCCGACGCCGACTCACGACCCGACCCGACGGCGAGGATTCGATGCTTCGTATCGCGACGATCATGGCCCTGATGGCGCTCGCCCTTGGCGCGTGCTCGACGGAGAAGCAATCGAGTCCGCCGCGCACGGCGACCGAACAGCTCCTCATCTCCACGGCGGCGGACCGGGCGGTCGACAAGCTGAACCTTTCGATCCCGGCCGGCACGAAGGTTTTCGTCGACGCCTCGAATTTCGAGGGGACGGACAGCAAATACGCCATCGCCACGGTCCGCGACCATCTCCTGCGCCAGGGCGTGGCGCTGGTGCCCAAGCGCGAGGCGGCGCAGGCGGTCGTCGAGCTGCGCGCCGGCGCGCTCTCGATCGACGAGAAGGAGACGCTCGTCGGCATCAAGAGCTTCGACGTGCCGATCCCCCTCACCTCGTCGCCGCTCAAGCTGCCCGAAGTCGCGCTCTACAAGGAGACGGAGCGCAAGGGCGTCGCCAAGATCGCGGCGACGGCCTACGCGACGGCCGACGGCAAGCTGATCGATTCCTCCGACCCGGCCTTCGGCTACTCCCACAAGCGGAAATACAACATCCTTCTCTTTTTCTCCTGGCGCAGCAACGACCTGCCGAAGGAGAAGAACGACGAGCTGATCGACCAGCTGCGCGACGAGTGGTGAAAGGCGCGGCCACTTGAGCGCATTTTGCGGGCGACGCGCGCCTGAGCCGCCTTCTATGCTATCAAGCTCAGCGGAAGGAGCCCGGCATGATGCGTGTCCTCGCCCTGCTCATTGGATTGGCCGTCCTTGCCCTCGCCGGCGGAAGCGCCGCCCGCGCGGCCGATCGCGTGGTGTTCGGCACGGACTGGCGCGCGCAGGCGGAGCATGGCGGCTTCTACCAGGCGCTCGCCAAGGGCTTTTACAAGGCGGCCGGACTCGACGTGGTCATCCGCCAAGGCGGGCCGCAGATCAACCACGCGCAGCTGCTGGCCGCCGGCCGGGTCGATTTCAGCCTGTCGTCCAACTCCTTCATCGTGCTCAACTTCGTCCGCGAGTCGATCCCGATGGTTGCCGTCGCCGCCTTCTTCCAGAAGGACCCGGCGGTGCTGATCGCCCATCCCGGCCAGGGCAACGACAGCCTGGCGGCGCTGCGCGGCAAGCCGATCTACATCGGCTCCGACACGCGCGTCGGCTCGTGGCTCTTTCTCAAGTCGAAATTCGGCTACACGGACTCGCAGATCCGCCCCTACACCTTCTCCATCGCGCCCTTCCTGGTGAACAAGGCGGCGATCCAGCAGGGCTATCTCGGCAGTGAGCCCTTCCTGATCGAGCAGCAGGGCATCAAGCCGGTGGTCATGCTGCTCGCAGATGCGGGGTATGAGAGCTACGGCGCGCTGATCGAGACCTCGCGCAAGCTGGTCGAGCGCAAGCCGGATCTCGTGCGCCGCTTCGTCGCCGCGTCAATCAAGGGCTGGGCCGACTACCTGCACGGCGATCCCGGCCCCGCCAACAAGCTGATCAAGCAGGCCAACCCGGAGATGACCGACGCGCTGCTCGCCTACGGGCGCGCCAAGATGAATGAATACGGCATCGTCGAGTCCGGCGAGGCCAAGCGCTACGGCATCGGCACGATGGACCCGGCGCGCTGGGCCCGCTTCGTGAAGACGATGACGAAGCAAGGGCTCTATCCCGCCGGCATGAAGTGGCGCAGCGCCTTCACGACCGAATTCGTCGGCCATCCCACCGCCGCCAAATGAGCGGCGCGGGCGACACGGCGCCGCTGGTCGAGGCAAGCGGTCTCGGCCGCCGCTTCGCCAACGGCGTCGAGGCGCTGGCCGATGTCAGATTGAGCGTCCGGCGGGGCAGCTTCATTGCCGTGGTCGGGCCGTCCGGCTGCGGCAAGAGCACGCTGCTGCGCCTTCTCGCCGGGCTCGACACCGCCACCGCGGGCCGTCTCGACTGGCATGCCGAAGCGCCCAAGGCGGGCGATATCGGCTTCGTGTTTCAGGAGCCGACCCTGCTGCCCTGGGCCAGCGTACGCGACAACGTCTATCTGCCGCTCCGTCTCGAGGGCCACGCGCGCGCCGCGGCGGCCGGCGCCGTCGACGACGCGATCCGGCTGGTCGGGCTCGATGGCTTCGCCGACTCCCTGCCGCAGCAGCTTTCCGGCGGGATGCGGATGCGCGTCTCGGTGGCGCGGGCGCTGGTGACGCGGCCCCGCCTGCTGCTGATGGACGAGCCCTTCGCGGCACTCGACGAGATCACCCGCTTTCGCCTCAACGACGACCTGCTGCGCATCTGGGCGGCGAGCGGCAGCACGGTCCTGTTCGTGACGCACAGCGTGTTCGAGGCGGTCTATCTCGCGGAGCGCGTGCTCGTGATGTCGCCGCGGCCCGGCCGCCTGGTCGCGGACATTCCGGTGGACCTGCCCTTCCCCAGGCCGCCCGAGCTCCGGACGGACGCCGCTTACGGCGCGATTTGCCGCGCAGTCTCGGCGCGGCTCGCGGAGGCGCACGCATGACCGGCGCGGCCGAGCGCCTGCCGCCGATCGTGATCGGCATCGCGATCCTCGCGGCCTGGGAAATCGCGGTCCGCACCTTCGCCGTGCCGCCCTACATCCTGCCCGGGCCGATCCTGATCCTGAAGACGCTGTGGACCGACGGGCCGCTGCTGCTGCGGTCGCTCCTGGTGACGCTGAAGATCACCTTCGCCGCGCTCGCGCTCGCCGCGGTCGGGGGTGTCGCGCTCGCCTTCCTGATGACGCTGTCGCGCTGGCTCGAGCGCAGCCTGATGCCCTACGCCGTGATCGCACAGGTGACCCCGATCGTCGCCATCGCGCCGCTGCTCATCATCTGGATCAACGACCCCTTCCTGTCGCTGGTCGCCTGCGCCTGGATCGTCGCCTTCTTCCCCATCCTCGCCAACACGATCGCCGGCTTCCGCAGCACGGACCGGAACCTGCGCGACCTGTTCCGGCTCTACGGCGCGCGCCGCTGGCAGGTGCAATATCTGCTGGAGGCGCCGTCGGCGCTGCCTTATTTCCTCGCCGGGCTCCGCATTTCCGGCGGCCTCGCGCTGATCGGCGCGGTCGTCGCGGAATTCGTTGCGGGCACGGGCGGCACGGAAACCGGCCTCGCCTTCCGCATTCTCGAAGCGGGCTACCGGCTGCAGATCCCGCGGCTGTTCGCGGCGCTGGCGTTGCTGTCCGCCGCGGGGATCGCGATCTATGCCGTCCTCGGCGCGCTGTCGGCTTATGTGCTCGCGCGCTGGTATGGCGGCGGCGGGTCGCCGTCCTGAGCCGCGGATTTCTTCGCCGAATACCCGGCGTGATAAACTCGACAAAAGCATCAACGGTTGGGGCGGAAACATGGACGTCATTCCGACGGGCGGCCCGCTGGGCGCGGAGATTACCGGGATCGATTTATCGAAGGCGCTTTCCGAGGCGGACCGGAAATTCATCTTCGACGCCTATATCGAGCATCTGGTCCTACTGTTCCGCGGCCAGTCGCTCAGCTTCGACGACCTGCTCCGGCTGCGCGAGCTGTTCGGGCCGCCGGGCCTGACGGCGAACCAGCTCCTGGGCCTCGGCCGGAAGAAATACTATGGGGACGAGGTGCCGACCGACATCACCATCATCTCGAACATCATCGACGCGGATGGCCGGCAGCGCGGCAGTCTCGGCAACGGCGAGGCCTATTGGCACACCGACAGCTCCTTCACCGAGACGCCGATCTCGGCGAGCCTGCTGCACGCGATCGAGGTCACCGAGGCGGGTGGCGAGACCGCCTTCCTCAACATGTATCAAGCTTACGAGGAAATGCCGCCCGACCTTGCCGCCCGGATCGAGGGCAAGTTCGCCAACCATTCCAAGGTCCACAGCTCGGACGGCACGAAGCGTCCCGAATTCGCCGACGTGACCGACCCGTCAAAGGCGCCGGGCGTGAAGCATCCGATGGTGCGGACCCACCCGGTCACGGGCCGGAAATGCCTTTACCTCGGCCGCCGCCTCAATTCCTACATCTTCGACCTGCCGCTCGAGGAAAGCGAGACGCTGCTGGACGCGATCTGGGCGCATACCTGCCGCGACGACTATGTCTGGGAGCACAAGTGGAAGGTGGGCGACCTGCTGGTCTGGGACAACCGCTGCACCATGCACCACCGCAACGCCTTTGCGCCCAACGCGCGGCGGCTCATGCACAAGTCGATCACCGCGGGCGAGCCGGTCCTCTAGGCCCGGTCCGCCTCGGCAGTTCACCCGTTTCGTCGCGATTGCGTTCTTTCGATCACGCGCCGCGGCGGCGATACCCGAAGAAACCGAGCCAGGCGAGCGCGCTCATCAGCAGCGGCAGCGCGGCGGGGATCGGAACGGCCGACACATTCCCGGGAACGCGATCCGCGAGAACAGCATCGCTCACGTTCAGGATATCGAAGGCCCATTGGTTCGTTCGGCTGTGTGCGCCGACATCGCAAAAGGCTGCGGCACCACAGGCAAAGGCCGCCGTGAAGTTTCCCTGTCCGTCGCGGGAGAACCCGTTCGCCAGGTTCGGACCGTTGGCGAAGTTGTCATACTCCATGACGGATACGACGTAGTTGCCGGGAGCGAGCGTCGATTGAAGATAGGTGTCCCAGTCGTTGCCTGTAGCCGAATCGAACGGCACGACGCCGTGGCCGTCGTCATTTTGATTGATGAGATGTCCCGCTGAATCGAAAAGCGCAAGAATGGGATCAAAGCCACCGGCGGAAACGACATTTCCATTCGCCTGCACGCCGCCCGCGTAGGAGTAGCTCCGCAATTTTACCAGCGAAGGCGCTGCGACCGAGAAATTAAAGAGCTGGACTGTGTCGTCCGTGGCGAAGCTGCCGGTGAACGAGATGTCTGCCGCGCTCGCCGACCCGGCGTAAAGCATTGCGGCAGCGCTGAAAATGGCAACGCGAAGACCCTTCGAAAGCATGGCGGCTCCCCTTCGGCCATCCAAGAAAATTAACATAGGTTAATTCTGAGGCCGCGATCGCCGCTACAAGATTCCCACGCGTGTTATTGGCTCATTGTCGGTAACCCGTTGGTGCCGAACGCATTCCAAAGGTGATGGCGCCGCGATGAGGCTCCCGCGATCAGGCGCGCTGCGCCACGGCTTGGGCGGGCACGGACCAGGCAGACGATGCCGCGACCCGTTTTTTCTGTGGCGTCCGCGCGACGGTCGGGATTTCCGGCATCTCGAATTCGAGCCAGTTTTCGAAAGCCGGGGCGAGCATGGGCCGTCCGCAATAAAATCCCTGGCCAACATCGCAGCCGAATTCAGCCAGCATCTTCAGCGTCTGCAGCGTCTCGATCCCCTCTGCGACGACGCTGAGGCCGAGGTCGTGTGCGAGCGAGACCACCGAGTTGACGATCGTGCGGTCGCATCCGTTCTCGACCATCCCGAGCACGAAGCTCTTGTCGATCTTGAGCTCGTGAACGGCGAGGTTCTTGAGGTAGGCGAGCGAGGAATAGCCGGTCCCGAAGTCGTCGATCGAGAGCTTGACGCCCAGATCCGCCAGCTGCGCGACGACGCCCATGGCGCGCACGGGATCGATCAGAATGGCGTTTTCGGTGATCTCGAGCGCCAGACGGTTCGCCGGATAGTTCCATTTGCCGAGCAGCGAGACGACCGTCGGCACGATCGCCGCGTGGTGCAGCAGTCGCGCGGAGAGGTTGACCGCAATCTCGATGTCATACCCGGCGCGGCGCCACTCGGCCCCTTGCCGGAGGGCGGTGTCCAGCACCCACTTCGTCATCGGAAAGATCAGGCCGCACTGTTCGGCATGGGTGACGAACTCGTCGGGCGATACCTGTCCGTGCCCGACACGTTTCCATCGCGCCAGGACCTCGGCGCCCGTGACCGTGCCATTTCGCAAATTCACCTTCGGCTGGTAGACGAGCTCGAGCTCGTTGGCGTCGATCGCGCGGCGCAGGTCGCCGGTCAGCGTAAGGCTGCGCAGGCTGTGCGGGTCGTCTTCGGACGAATAGACCTCGAAGCCGCTATGGTGGCGCTTCGCCTTGTACATCGCGATATCGGCGTGGCGCAGCAATTCGTCCGGCGTCGTGCCGTGCTCGGGATACAAGGCGGCGCCGATGCTCCCCCCGACATCGAGGATGACCTCATCAACCCAGAAGGGCTGCCACAGTTCTTCGAGGACGGAGCGCGCGAAGCTTTGCACCGCGCTCGCGCTCGGCACGTCCGTCATCAGCAGGACGAACTCGTCGCCGCCGAAACGCGCCAGCATCGCGTGCCGCGGCATCCGCTTCGTCAATCGCGCGGCCAGCTCCTGCAGCAGGCGATCGCCGACCGGATGGCCCAGCGTGTCATTGATCTCCTTGAAGCGATCGAGATCGAGCAGGAGCACGGCCAGACTGCCGTTGGTATCCTCGGCGTCGGCCAAGGCGGTCTCGAGGGTCCGGACGAAATTCGCCCGGTTGGGCAGATCCGTCAGCGGGTCGTGCGTCGCCTGATACTTGAGCGCCTGCAGCACGTCTTCGCGGCGCGCGCGCTCGAGGAAAAGCACCGCGAGCATGGCCAGGATCGTGATCAGGATGTTCGCAAAGGCGTAACTCTCGCCCTTGTATTCGACGTGAAGCACCGGCCCCACGCCCATCAGGTTGCCGACCGCCATCGCGCACACGAACAGCGTGGCCAGGAGTCCGGCGAACGCGACCGGGCTGAACCGCTGCTCGGACGGGCGGAAAAAGAGCAGGACGGCGACGCCGAGGGCATAAACGCTGATCGCCGTGCTCAACAGGCTCACTTCAAACATCGATCAGCTCCCCTTCGCCACGCCGCTGGTGTCACGATCCCGAACCATTGCCACCCCCGCCGTGATTGGAATTTCCGCTTTGCCCGTTGTTCTGGCCGCCATTGCCCGTCCCGGTGCCCGAACCGCCGGTATTGCCGCCGCCATTTCCGCTGTTCGCGCAATTGCCGTTGCCGTTACCCGGGCCGCAGGGCGACGACGGCGCGCCGGACGCCCCATTGGATGCCCCGTCGGAACCTTGCACCGTACCGGCGGCCTGCGTGATCGACTGCGACGACTTGCTGAACACAACCGATACTAATGAGCCGACCTCGCTCGCGCCCGAAAGCACGGCAACCGAGACGAGCGCCACGATCAGGCTGTATTCGATCTGGGTTGCAGCGGAACAATCACGCGCCAAATGTCGCAGATTTTCCAGCGAGAAAATGCGGCACAGCAAATTCATGGCTCGGCCAGATAGGTTCCCCAAAACACAAATAAAATATATCCAGTATTTCTCCGGGATTATATTAAAAGATTTACAGTAATACCTGTGACGACTATCACATTTTAGATCAATATTTTCGAATATTTCTTCATGTTAACCAAATATGTCACAATAATTATGCGACCCTAGTCTTCCTTATACCCTATATTGAGACAAGGAATTTGCCCAATTGGCGCAGGTCGCCGGTCCGGCCCTACCGCAGCCCGGCTTTCTCCTGGATCGGTGGATGCGCCTTCACCGCGTCTTCATTGACCTCCGCGCCCCAGCCCGGGCCGGGCATGAGCCGCATGTGGCCGTTTTCGATGACGGGCTTACGGGTGAGAAGGTCGTAGGCCCACGGCACCTGCACCGCATCGATCTCCATGACCCGGAAATTGGGCAGGACGCCGCAGAAGGCCGCCGTGATCAGCGTGCCGATCGGGCCGGCGTAGTTATGGCTCGCCACGTTGATGTCGAACGCGTCGCACAGCGCCGCCATGCGCAGCGATTCCAGGATGCCGTTATACATCGCGTCGATGATGACGACGTCGACCGACCGCTGGTCCAGGAACGGGCGCAACTGCCGCAAGCCGGTCAGCGTCTCGCAAGAGGCGATCGGCGTCGCCGTGCCCTGGCGCACCTCGGCGAGCGCCGTGGCGTCGAAGCTGTCGGCTTCGAGCCATTCCATGTCGAGCGGCTCGAGCGCGCGCGCCATGCGGAGAAAGCCTTCCATGCGGAAGTTGAAATTGGTGTCGAAATGCAGCCCGACATCCGGCCCGGCGCCGTCGCGGAAGGCCTCGAACTGGTTGACCGCGGCATGGATCGCCGCGCGGACCGGGTTGCGGTCGCGGTCGCCGTTCCCGCCGACCCAGCCCGGCCCGTAGAGATAGGGCTTCGCCCGATCGAACATCATCAGGTTGGACTTGAGTGCGTGGTAACCGGACTCCTTGACCCGCCGGCCCAGCGCCTTCACGTCGTCGAGCGAGCGGATCGGATCGACGCCGAGCAGCTCCCAATTGCTGACGTGATAGGTCCCGCAATGCGACCAATAGAGCCGGAGCGGATCGCGCAGCGCGCCGCCCAGCATCTCGTGCACGGAAACGCCCAGCGCCTTCGCCTTGATATCGACCAGCGCGTTTTCCAACGGACCGATGGCGCGCGCCGCCGCGCCGATCGAGACGCCCCAGCTGCGCCGCCGCAATTCCTCGATCGCCGCCTGGACGTTGCGCGGGTCCTTGCCGACCAAATGCTGGCCGATGTGACGGATCAGCGGCGCGATCACGCCGCCGACATTGCCTTCGGAGAAATCGGCCCAGCCGGTCAGCCCTTCGTCGGTGCTGACCTTGAGAAAGTTGAAGTTGCGCCAGCCGGCGCCGGCGACAAGGATGTCGATCCCCGTGACTTTCATGGCGGTAATCCCCTTCTGTCCGGTGCGGACACGGCGGCGGCGCGCCGTCGCCAAAGTATATCCCGGCAACGCGTCGCGCGCCGAATGCAGCAGGAAAGGCCGACGCGGGCCGTGCCGCGGCGATGCCGCTCGTCCGATCGGGCCTTATTTGCGCGGTGAACGTTATTTCTTGACCGGGCTCGGCGTGCCGAAGCGGTCGCCGTCGCCAGTGTAATGATAGCTGACGAAGTGGCCGGCGGGGTGCTGGACGATCTTCGGCCGGCCTTCCTTCGTCGGCGCAACCGCATATTCCATGGCCTCGGCCAGGATCGGCCGGCCGTCGTTATCGGTCTCGATGACCTTTTCGCCGTCGCGGGTGAAGCGCTGCACCGATCCGCCGGCCACGCGGTTCCAGCCGAGCAGCCTGCCGGCGGCATCGTATTGGTAGCAGTCGCGCCAGTCCCGGCTCGGATACAGCAGCGGGTCCACATAGCGCTTGCGAAAGGCGGGATCGTCGTAGTCGATGCAGTGGATGCGGCCGTTCGGGCCGTAGCTGCGCTTTTGATCAGCCGGATAGAAGAAGCTGACGAAGGCCGGCGCAGAGAAATATTTCCCGTTGCTCGCGAACACGCCGATGTCGACACGGTCCGTTTTCAGCTCGGGAAACCCGGGAACGGTAAAACGATCGTGCCAGGACACCCGGATCTCGGCCCTATCCCCGGTTTTACCAAGCGGCGTGATCTTGACGCGGTCCGCGTCGCCCTGGAGCAGAGCCCAATGGAAGGTCAGCGGGCGCCCGTTGGGGTCCACGGTCCCGCTCGCGCTCACCACCAGATGCCGTGTGTAGCGCGTCGCGCGCACGAGACGGGCGATCGCGCTCGGCGTATCGAACAGCCGTTCGCCGAGCTCCGGCGGCCCAAAATAGTCGATTCCCGGTTTCGCCTTGTCTTCGTCCACCACCGCCAGCGTGACCACCGGCGGGATGGCGTCGACCGTCAGGCTCTGGGCCAGCTTGACCATCCGCACCAGGTCGATGTTCTTCGCCAGGAAAACGGAAGGATGGGCCTTCGAGCTGAGATAGTCCGCGTCGTCCCGCACCTGCTTCTGGCCGCGCCGGAAGATCATCTGCACCGTCGGCATAATGAGGTGGTGCTGGCGGAGGTAGTTCTTCACCGTTGGCCGGAACGCCGCGAGGATTGCGCCGACGGCGTGCAGGAACGGCTGGTCGGAGCCAGACGAGCCCTGCGAAACGATCATGTAGGGCGTGTTGGCCGGCATGAGATCGCCGCGGCCGGTGTCGTGATCGAGATGCTCCGGGTACACATAAAGCGCGTTGTTCGCGTACTGCAGGTACGCACGCTCGATCAAGTTGCCGCTGGTCAGGATCAGACGCGCCTGGCTGCGCCAGGCGAAGGTGTTCGTCAGCGCCGTCGACGAGTTGCCGAAGGTGATCGCGTTGAACAGGATGCCGGGATTGACGCCGTAGTCGACGCCCGCTTCATGCGCTTCGGGGCTATAAATCGTGTGCGCCACCTGCGGCATGAGCGCAGCCGAGAAGCGGGAATGCCCGCGGTCGCGGTTGTCATACAGGTCGCCATTGTTGCCGGCGGCCTTGCCCGCCGCGTACCAGGCATTGAGAAGCTTGGCGACCGGATCCTGGCCGCCATGGACGGTGGGGGTCGATGCCTTCGGCGGGAACGCGAAGCGGCTGATGAGAAGATTGCTGCGCGGCTCCCAGCTCGTGTTGGAGACACCGACGACCGCGCGACCCTGCATGACCCGGGCGGGCCGGACCGGAAATGCGGCGCGCTTCTTCGCTTCCGCCGCGGCGGCGCGCAGCTTCGCCAGCAGCGGCTTGAACCGCGCGTCGCCGTGCAAGGACTCGAGATCGGGGTCGCGTGCGGCGATCGCCTCACTCGCGAACCCAAGCGCGACGGCTTTGTTCAAGCTGTCGAAGGCCGCGTCCGTCTTGCCCTGGCGCGCCTGTGCGGCGGCGAGGTTGTAGCGATAGAGCGCGGAATTCGGAAACTTCTCGACAAGCGCGTGCAGGACCTTTTCGGCGGCGTCATAGCGTTTCTCGCGGAACAGCCGGATGATCGACACCATCATCGGGCGCTCCGCCAGGGCGGTCGCGAATCGCTGAAACACGTTGGGCTCCGGCCGGATCGCGCCGTTCGGCGCGTTCGGCGCCTCCGCCCCGGCCGGCCTCGGCCCGGCCAGGGACCAGCCGGCAACCGAGATGGCGACCGCGACGGTCAGCGTCTTGAAACGGTGCAGTTTCGCCACGGCGCGTTGCCTCCTTCCGCGTCCTGTCCCTTTCTTAGCATCCGGACGATAGGGCCGGCCATCGCTCAACCGGTATCGGGGGCAAGATGGGGAGGAACGGGATCAGTCGCTTCGTCGACGCATGGATCATCGAAAGGCGGTCCGGATTGGCGGCATCCGCCCGCGCTACGCCGAGCCCAGCGTCACCGCGTCGTCATGCCTCGATCTGCGCGAATATCTGTTCGACCAGATCTTCGACGGCCCACGTGCCGTCGAGGTGGAATTCAGGCTTCTCGGGACGTTCATAGGGCGCGGAAATGCCCGTGAAATTCGGGATCAGCCCCTGCCGCGCCTTCCGATAGAGCCCCTTTGGGTCACGCCTTTCACATTCCGCGAGCGGCGTATCGACAAAGACCTCGATGAACTCGCCGGCCTCGAAGAGGCGGCGCGCCATTTCGCGATCCTGGCGATAGGGCGATATGGCGCAGACGAGGACGATCAGCCCGGCGTCCACCATGAGCTTCGCGACTTCCGCCATGCGGCGGATATTCTCGACCCGATCGGTCTCGGTAAAGCCGAGGTCCTGGTTCAGGCCGTGGCGCACGTTGTCGCCGTCGAGCAGATAGGTATGGCGGTCCACGGCGGTCAACCGCCGGTCCATCATGTTGGCGATGGTGGATTTCCCGGACCCGGAAAGACCGGTGAACCAGAAACAGCGCGGCCTCTGGGCCTTCTTCGCGGCCCGCACGGATTTGTCGACCGCCAGCGCATGCCATTTGACATTCGTCGCCCGGCGCAACGGGAATTGAACAATGCCGACGCCGAGCGTCGCGTCGGTGTGCCGGTCGATGACGACGAAGAAACCCGTCTGACGATTATCGCCGTAGCTGTGGATCGGCAGTTCCCGATCGAGCGCGAGCGTCACGACGCCGATTTCGTTGCGGTCGAGTGTACGCGTACTGAGATGCGCCGCCGTGTCGATGTCGAAGCGGTACTTGACCGTCATGATTTTTCCGGTCGTTGCCGCCGTGTTGAAGCGAATTGAGTGGCGCCGTTCGGGCACCAGTTTTTCGTCGCCCAGCCAGACCAGGGTCGCCTGAAGCTGGTCGGCGGACACGACCGGCGCGTCGTCGGCGGTGGTGATCGGGTCGCCGTGCGCGACATCGACCGCCTCAAGATGCGCGAGCAGCGTCGGCCCCTGATACCAGCCCATCGCCGCGCTCCGTGCGGCGACGTTGTCACCGTGTTGCGCGGAGACGGGAATGACCGTGACGCGCTCGATGCCCATCGCGGCGGCAAGCGCCGTATACGCGCGCTCGACCTCGCGGAACCGGATTTCGTCCCATTCGACCAGATCCATCTTGTTTGCGGCAACCACGAGATGGCGGATGCCCATGACCTGGAGGACCGACGCCTGGCGCCGCGTTTCAGGTCCGACGCCCTGGCGCACGTCGACGACAACCAGCGCAAGGTCCGCTTGCGACGCGCCGGCCGCGATGTCGCGGATCTGCGCCGATCCGGCGGGCACATCGGCGAGGACGAAACGGCGCTTGCCGGTCTCGAAAGAGCGATAGGCCAGATCGACGGCGATTCCCTGCTCGGGTGCGGCCGAAGTCTCCGTATCGCGCCGTGCGCGCCGATCGTCGGACACGATGCTGCGGTCCGACAGCAGCTGCCCGAGAAGCGTGGCTTTTCCGTCGCCGACCGCGCCGCAGGCGACTATCCGCAGAATGTCTTTTCGCGTTGCCGCGCCTGCGCCGCCTGCTCGCTTCGTCCCCTTGGTGGGCTCGCTACTGTCCACTCGAACGATCCCTCGCCTTCCTTGTGCTCGATCGATAGGGCCCGGTCACGATCGATCGGGCGTCCCATGAGCACGGCCCGCCCCGCGCATCCGGAAAATCACGACACGCGGCGTATCCCGTATAACAGATAAGCCATTTACAACTCCCTGATTTTCGCCGCCAACAATCATCTCAGTCTGCAAATGGCCCATCGCCGCGGAAGAGATAAATGCGTGCGAAAGCGAGCCAAGCCCTTCTATAAGCCATTGATATATCGTGGGAAAATCCGACCGGAACGATGCTCGGTCGTCAGTGCCGTCCTTCCGTCCGTATTCCGGTCTAGAGATCGATTTGGACCTCGCCCTAAACGCAGCCGCGGCCGGTACTTGGGGTTCGTCGGGCAGACAGCCTCCCACTGTGCGCCCCTCAATCTTGCGTGACACCTCGCCGCACCTATCCAGGCGCCCTTGCGTGATGGCGCGGCCGTCCCACCTGACGAATAACAGGCAACGGGCCGCCCGACACGAAGCAGCGGAGTTCATCATGGTCCTACGATATCCCCTTGCTATCCTTTCCATTGCTGTGGGCGCCTTATTCGTGCCGCCGGCTTCCGCCGCCAATATCGCGGCCGGACGGCAGGTTTACCAGAACACTTGCGCGATGTGTCATGGCGCCGACGGTAAAGGCACGCTTCCCGGAATGCCCAATTTCCATCAAACCGGCGGCGTCCTGTCGCTGTCGGATAGCGTGCTGTTCGATCGCATTGAGCACGGATACAAGAGTTCAGCCTCCCCAATCGCCATGCCGCCGAAGGGCGGGAATGCCAGCCTTACCAAGCAGGACATCAAGAACGTGCTCGCCTACCTGCACCAGAAATTTGGCGCGACGAGCGGCGCCAGGTCGTCGAACGACGCATCACAACAGAATAACGGCAACGGCAGTGCTTCGCTGTCGATGGGGGCCGGCATGAAGGGCAACGGCAAGGGTCACGGGCTCATGACCGCGCGCTAGGCCATTTTCAACGCTTCCTTTTATCGAACAGTTCAATGGAGGCGGCTGTGGGCGCTATCTGCCGTGAACGCGGCATTTCGGAGCAAAGCTCCTACCGATGCGCCTTGACGTAGGCGGGATTAACGGGCGGCGCCTTGTTTCCCCATTGCGAGCGGATATATGTCGTGACGGCTGCGACTTCCTTGTCGGTCAACTGACCGCCAAAGGCCGGCATCGTCGCATACGGAGAGTACCGCTGATCCGGAGCCTGCGGCGCACCGTGAAGGACCGTGTCCACAACATCTGACGGATTAGCGACGTCGACGAGCCCGTTTCCCTTCAACGCCGGGAAGTACGGCGGCGTGCCGTCACCGTGTCGACCATGGCAGGCGCTGCAATTCGCTTCGTAGATCTTGGCGCCTTCCGATAGGTTGCTGGCCGTCGGCGCCGTTATCCTTCGTTCGATCTCCCGCGGCGCGGGCCGCTCTTTCAGATAAATGGCGATTGCCGCCAAGTCCTTGTCGCTGAGATGCGAAAGGCTCTTGTGCACCACCTCCGCCATGGGCCCCAGCGCCGCGGTCTCCGGCCCGTAACCGGGCTCCTCGGGCTTACTGGCGCCCGTCTTTAGAAACGTCACGATGTCGCTGACACTCATGCCCCGGATCGTCGAGTGCGCATCCGAAGAAATGTCGGGCGCGTACCAACCGCTGATGTGCGCGCCGGTTAGAGCCAATCCAGGCTCGGTCGCGCCCAACGGATTGCGCGGCGTATGGCACGCGCCGCAGTGGCCCAGTCCCTGGACAAGGTACGCGCCGCGATTATAGGCCGGAGACCGCATCGGATAGGGATGAAACTTTCCGGCGCGAAAGAAGAGACCCTGCCAAATGTCCAGAAGCACCCGATAGTTATACGGCCAAGCCATTCGATCGCGGGGCCGCTCGTAATGCACCGGCTTTTGGCTGAACAAGAAAGCCTTGATCGCAAGGACGTCCTGGCGCGTGACCTTTGTGAAAAAGGTATAGGGAAACACCGGATAATAGGGCTTTCCTGTCGGACTGTGCCCCCGATGCATGGCGCGATAGAAATCGTCGTCGGACCATTTGCCGATGCCGGTGTCCCGATCGGGCGTGATATTGGGCGTAAATACGGTCCCGAAAGTCGTTTTGATCCCGAGCCCGCCGGCGAAAGGCTGGCCGCCGGGCCGCGTGTGACAAGCGCGGCAGTCGCCCGCCTCGACCAGATACCGCCCTGCCGCAATCATTTGCGCCTTGGCAGACTCTTTCGTCGAAGCACGGTCCTTTTGGCTACCCAACGGTGCAGTCGAGGCGGCGGTGACGGCGTCAACAGGACCCGACCATACGGTGAGGCACAGGACGAACGCGAGCAGGACAACGGGATAGGCTCGGCCCCGCGCAAAAATGAGCGCGCTCATCGGCGCACGGCCAAACACAGCACACCATAGAAACATCTTGGCATGCGACAAAGCAGGAACCCGAACGTCAGACGGTCGGCCGAATCATAAATCGCGAATGGCGCGCGGCGTGCCATCGACATAGCGCTTTCCATCCCTGCAACCCTCGTATCTCTCACTGCGCCAATGCCGACCGTTTTAAACGGAGTATCAACGCATGGCGGGCCGCAATGCTTGCGGCCGTATTTCGCCCGTGGACCTGGTCACGGTGCGGGCGCTTACAGGCATCGGCGGGTTGATCGGGAAGTGGTGGATTTCAGCGAAATCAACCACGATCGCTGCAATCCTACATTATCAAGCCACGGAAATAAAACCATTTTCCTCTTGGCACGCGCGTTGCGTGTTCCGCTTGAGATCGGTGCTTTTCGCGCCAGACGCATCGGCTCTGCTCGGAGCCGGTGGGCCGAACGTCGTGCCGGAGACAACGCAACGCTGATATAGGCGTCATCCAAAGCAATGCTCGCGGATTCGTTGACGGCGTCACGACGTCGGCCGCTTTGGATATGCGACGCCGGGCCAAATCCTGGCTTCGGCGGGGCGCGAACGCACCGGCAACAAAGCAATCTTCGAATTGAAAGGCGGTGCGGTATGCAGACCCTGTCATCAATGCAACAAGCAGATCGTGCGAACTCGGCGACACTCGACACATATGACGACACGCCAGGAGAAGCCGGCTCGCGGCCTTCGATCGGCGTGGAAACAAATCGACGACAGCTGCTCTCTGCCATCGGCCTCGGCATGAGCTTCGGCATGGCGGCGCTGGTCGCGCGCAGCGAACCGGCGGCCGCGGCCACGAAGTCGCCAGTGTCATCCGGCAAGCCTGAATTCTATTCGGGTATTCCCCCACTGACGCTCAGCCAAACGATCGTTGCGGCGGCGAGGGAAGCGTCTGGGTTTCTCATGGAGGCTTCGACGGCGATCAGCGACAAGGATGCCGTCGTCTTGCGCGATACGCTGGAAAGCGCCGCGCAGCAGCTGCGCAACGTCGGGTTGACGCCCGCGGATCGAATGGTCCTCGCCCAGATCAAGCTCGTCCAGCGCGATGCATTGGGGCGCACGGAAAATTCGGACGGGCGGCTGTGGTCCGCCCTGCGATCCGATATCGAGCAATACCTGTCAGGCGATTCGAATATCGATCAAGCCTGGGCCATGCGGACGTTCCGCGCAGCCGACGCGGCCATGCAGCACGGCGACCGGAAGGAGGCCGCGAAGCAGCTCAAAACGCTGTTTTCCGTGATCGCGCGGCGTTTCGACGTATTTCCACTCAATCGGCCCTATGAGGACATATCGGTAGCCCTGAAGACCATCCATTTTTCCAATCCGCGTTGGGAAGGCGCGAAAGCAAGCACGCGCAGCGCCACGGCCGACCTGTACTGGCTGGTCCAGGGCCGGGCCGTTCCGTTATTGCAGGGCTACTACGGAGCGGTCGAAGCGCGCGACGCCTTTGCCGAGGACCCGACTGCCAGCCGCCGGTCGTTGCGAGACGCCGCGCGGGCGCTGCGCCGCGTCGAGCCGTCAATCGCCGCGAAGGCCAAGGCCCTGTCCACGAAATCGGCTCTAACGCTGGCGGAGATCGCCGAATTCACGGGCACGATGAGAAAGGCGATCGACCGAGCGCAGCGAATGACCGCAAGTGCGTATTCAGAAAAGTCCAGCTGGTTTGCCGCGGCTGACGAAGGCGAGTCATCCGAAGACTATGTGAAATGATGCGGGAACGATTTGCGCGCGCTCTGAAAATACCGGCTGAGAAAGGGAACATTCTCGCGATGCAAAGGACTTAGGCGCTATCACCCGATCGAGAATCCGGACCCGGCCCTAAACGCATCGGCGGCCGGTCGCGATACGACCGGCCGCCGGGATTCGTCGTTCCTAGGAGCGGGCAGCCGCCCGTCCCCAAAACGTCGCCGCTATTTTTCGTGCAGGCTCTTGAGAGCCTCCGCGGCGTATTTGTCCGTCCACGACTTGCCGAGCGTATCGGGTTTCAGCTTCTTTTTCTCGAATTCGTCGGCAAAGTCGGCGACGCGCTTCATCGCCGCCGAGGTCAGCGTGATGGTCTTGGGGAACGCGCCGATCGTGTTCTCCCAAACGTATTTGTAGAAGGTCATGTCCGTCCGGTTCTGATACTTGTCGTGGACGGCCTTCATCGCGGTCAAGGTTGCCTTCGGATCGTGGAGCGTGTTGAGCGCCTGCTGCACGGCGGTGAGGAAACGCACCGCAACCTTCGAATGCGCCTTCAGCCAATCTTCACGCGCGATCGCCGCGACGTAGAGGAACCCGGCCAGCGGCTTGACTTCGCCCTTCGAGAAATTGAACAGCAGGATGCCGTCATGGTTCTTCGCGGCTTCCTCGGCGTCCGGCGCGGAATGCGAGAACCCCTGGATGCGGTTCTGGCTGAAGGCGGCGAGCATCGCCTGCCCCGAGCCGAGCGCCGTGATCGTCATATCCCTGTCCGGGCGCAGGCCCGCCTGCTTCGCCAGGAAGCGCACGAGCTGGTCGGTGCCGCTGCCGGCCGAGGTGATGCCGATGGTGATGCCCTTCAGCGCCTTGAGCTTGTCCTTATAGGAGGGATTTGAACCCCCGACACAAGGATTATGATTCGGGTTAGGGGGTGAACCAAAGCAGAACATAGCTTCTCATGAATTCTGGTTAGCCATTGAATTTTATCATATTTTTGTCCTATTGTTGAACATCGTCGAAAGTGCCAGCACGCGCTTTTAATGAGGCTAAGAAGAGGCTAAGAGCAATGCCAGTCCTTCAGCTCACAGATGTTTCCGTGCGGGCTCTGAAGCCGCCAACAAAGGGACAGCGCCTTTACAGGGACAAAAC
>CAZPFL010000063.1:20964-22602 GCA_964585785.1 uncultured Rhodospirillaceae bacterium | reverse complement strand
AGTAGGTAAGGACCGCCAAGTAACGAAATATTACCCAGTTTTACAACGCGCGCCGCCGGTCCGGCGGTGGAAATCGCTTGGTCCGCGCGCACCATACGGCTAGAAACAGACGCGATACGCTGGCCTTCTATTCCCGCTCCCCGTTGAAATATTCTAATTTGGTTAACAATCCGAAAAACCCGCCCGAACAGCACGCCCCGAAGAACCGACGATGACGCAGCCGCCTTCCGCCACCCTTCCCGCCCTGGTCTTCGACTTCGACGGCACGCTGATCGAGAGCGCGCCGGAAATCCGCCGCTGCCTCAACATGCTGCTGGACGAGTACGGGCGGCCGCCGGTGACGCTGGCGGCGGTCGAGCGGATGATCGGCAACGGCGTCGCCAAGCTGGTCGAGCGCGGCTTCCGCGCCACGGGCGGGCCGCCGGACGATTTCGACACGGCGCTCCGGCAGTTCGTCCGTCTCTACAACGAGGCGCCGATTGACGAGACGCCGGTCTACGAAGGCGTGCCCGAGACCCTCGCCCGCCTGCATGCGGCCGGCCACGTCATGGCGATCTGCACCAACAAGCTCTATGAGCCGACGGTCAATATCCTCGAGGGGCTCGACCTCATGCGCTATTTCCGGGTGGTCGCGGGCGGCGACACCTTCCCGGTGCGGAAGCCCGACCCCGGCCACCTGCTGGGGGTGCTGAAGCAGCTCGGCGTCAACCAGGACGCGGCGGTCATGATCGGCGACAGCCCGAACGACATCGGCTGCGCGATCGACGCGGGCGTGCGCTCGATCGCCGTCAGCTACGGCTATTCGCGGGTACCGCCGGCGGAGCTTGGCGCGAACCTGCTGATCGACCGCTTCGCGGACCTGCCGGACGCCCTGGCCCGGCTCGGCTGAGCCCCGCCCGACGGCCGCCCCGATTGCTTGACAGGCCCCGGGGGCCAGCGTACATGTGCCGTCTTCCGCCATCGGCGGGCGCGTAGCTCAGCGGGAGAGCACCGCTTTCACACGGCGGGGGTCACTGGTTCAATCCCAGTCGCGCCCACCATTTTCTTCCCCCACCGTCCGGCCCAACGAAGCTGTGCGTGTATCTGCCGGCGCCCCGCGCATCGATATCGCGCACCCCGACATCCAACCCGCCTCGGAAATTGCGTCGCCCGGTTAATCTTCGCCGGCGCGCGCCATAAGTCATGGAACGGTCATCCGCGCGTCACCGCGGATACATAGAATCGCTGATTATCTTTTGCCTCGGTTCCGTCAAGTCGGGGGCATTGCCGACTTGCGGCGAACCGTTCGTGAGCACGCAAAGACGGTGCGCGCCAGTGCAACGAATCCCGAGGAGTCATGAACATGCAAACAGCGTTTTTCAAGGGCATTGCGGTAGCCGCCTGGACCGCAGCCGCGTTGTATTCACCGATCTGCGCCGCGCAGGCGCCCGACTGTCCGAACGGCGGGACCGTGCGCTTCGGCGCGGAGCCTTACGAGTCGGTCGCCAAGCTCGTGCCGGTCTATAAGAACCTCGGCAAGATCCTCGCCAAGGCGATCGACTGCAAGGTCGAGGTGGTGATCACGACCAACTACACGGCCGAGATCGAAGCCATGCGGCACGGCAAGCTGGAAGTGGCGGAGTTCGGCCCGTTCGGCTA
>CAZPFL010000063.1:0-20864 GCA_964585785.1 uncultured Rhodospirillaceae bacterium | reverse complement strand
GTGAAAGCGATTTACGCCGGCAGCCACACGCAGTCTTTCGAGGCCCTGCGCCACCACAAGGTCGAAGCCGGCGAGCTCAATAGCGAGCAGATCGAAGCGGCCCGCAACGCCAATGAATACGACGCGAAGGCCTATGTGACGCTGTGGAAGTCCGACCCGATCCCGCTCGACCCCATCACCGTGAGCAAGAGCCTGAAGGAGCCCTTCAAGTCGCGCTTAACCGCGGCGCTGCAGCATCTGGATTACTCGGGCCTGCCCGAGAAGGACCGCAAGGTGCTGATGGGCGGCGGCATGCATTTGCTGCCGCAGACGGACGGGGCCTACGACCTGATCCGCGACCTGGTCAAGACGCTGCACATCGACCTCAACAAGATGTCCTGATCCGGGGTGCCCAGCATGACCAGCCAGCCGCTGCTCGAAATCGAAGACCTGCACCTGAAATACGGCAACGGAACGCACGCCCTGCGCGGCGTGACGCTCAATGTCGAGGCCGGCGAGCTGGTGGTCGTGTTGGGCAGTAACGGCAGCGGCAAGTCGTCGCTGCTGCGCTGCATCACCCGCCTGGTGACGCCGACCCACGGGTGCGTGCGGGTCAACGGGCGGGATTTCACGGCCTTGCGCGGCCGCGCCCTGTACGAGGCCCGGCCCGACCTGGCGATGATTTTCCAGAGCCCGCATCTCGTACGCCGCCGCTCCGTCCTGGCCAACGTCGCGTGCGGCGCCTTGGGACGCTGCCATCACGAGCTGCGCACGCTGATCGGCATGCTGCCGGCGGCGGAGCTCGCGGAAGCCCGACTCTGTCTGCATTCGGTCGGCATGGAGGCGCTGGCGACGCGCCGTGCGAGCGAGCTCTCCGGCGGCCAGGCCCAGCGCGTGTCCATCGCCCGGGCGCTGACCCAGCGGCCCAAGCTCCTGCTCGCGGACGAGCCGGTGGCGAGTCTCGATCCCGAGGCCGCGGAAGAAATAATGGTCCTGCTGCGCCGCCTGGCCTCCGAGCAGGGGCTCGCCATCATTTGCGTGCTGCACCAGCCGAAACTGGCGCAGGCCTTCGGCGACCGCATCGTCGGGATCCGCGACGGCGCGGTGTATTTCGATCTCGCCGCCAAGACCGTGGCGGAGGACAACGTCGCCTCGCTGTATGAAAGACTTGCCGCATGACCGAGGCCGCCGACCGGGATCTGCCGGCGCTGCAACGGCCGCGGTGGCTGCCCTCGGCCGCGGTCGGGCGCTTCCTCCTGCTGATTTTCGCCCTGGCGCTGGTGGCGCAGTCCTTCCTGGTCGTCAAAGCGCGCCCGCAGGACCTGATTACCGGCATCGCCGGCATGGCCGACATCATCCAGCGCGCATGGCCGCCCGATTTTTCGCAGTTTCCCGACATGCTGCGCCCGACGCTGGAGACGGTCGATATCGCGCTCTTCGGCTCCGTGATGGGTGTCGTTCTCGCGGTTCCGCTGGCGATCCTGGCGGCGCGCAACATGGCGCCGGCCAAATTCGTCTATTACGGCGCCCGCGGCCTGATCGCCTTCACCCGCGCGGTGCCGGAGCTGGTGTGGGCGCTGGTCTTCGTGGCCGCGGTCGGGCTGGGCCCCTTCCCGGGCGCGCTGGCGCTGATGCTGCATTCGATGGGCATGCTGGCGCGGCTGTTCGCGGAAGTCATCGAAGACATGGACATGGGGCCGGTCGAGGCCTTGACCGTGAGTGGCGCCGGCCGGCTGCAAATCTTCGCGCACGCGGTGGTGCCCGGCGTGCTGCCTTCCCTGCTCGGCGTCAGCCTTTACCGTCTCGACGAGAACCTGCGCTCGTCGGTGGTGCTCGGCTTCGTCGGCGCCGGCGGCATCGGCTTCCAGGTCGTGACCGCGATGAGCCTGTTCCAGTATCGGACGGTTTCGATGCTGATGATCATCATCCTGGTCCTGGTGCTCGGCGCGGAGCGCTTCTCCGCCTGGCTGCGCGGGCGGATCCTGTAGCCGGGCGGCTGTCCATCGGCCGCGCGGCGGTGCTACGCTCGCTGCCTGAGCCGCATCCCGCGGCGTCGGGAGGGCGAGAGAAATGGCGTTCGAGAAGACCGTCGGCGTCGCCGGCTGCGGCCGCATGGGCCTGCCCATGGCGCAAGCGCTGCTGCGCGGCGGCGTCGATGTCTGGGGCTTCGACGTCCGGCCCGCCTCCGAGTTCGGCGCCTTCGCCGGGCGCATGATCGCCGACCCGCGCGCCTTCGCGCAGCGTTGCCAAGTGGTAATCACTGTCGTGCGCGACCAGCGCCAGACCGACGACCTGCTGTTCGACGCGCAGGGGCTGCTGGCCGGGCCGCACGGCATCGAGACCCTGGTGATCTGCTCGACGCTGTCGCCGCGCTATCTCGCCGCGCTGAAACAGCGCGTGGCGGACCGGGTCGCCCTCGTCGACGCGCCGATGTCGGGCGCGGCGGTCGCCGCGGAAGAGGCCCGGCTTTCCTTCATGCTGGGCGGCCCGCCGGCCGCGCTCGACGCGCTGCAGCCGCTGCTCGCGCGCATGGGCACGCGCTTTCACCGCATGGGCGGCTTCGGCGCCGGCATGACCGGCAAGGTGCTGAACAATTTCGTCGCGGCCGCATCGGTCGCCGCCGTCCGCCAGGTCCTCGCCTGGGCCGACCAGCTCGGCGTCGACCGCGAACGGCTGCTTGCGCTCATGCACGACAGCTCGGGCCAGACCTGGTTCGGCTCGAATTTCGACAAGATCGAGTTCGCCCGCGACGGCTACGACCCCGACAACACCATCGGGATCTTGAAAAAGGATGTAGAGAGCGCGCTGGACGCCGCCGGCGCCGACCGGGACGACGGCCTGCAGGCGGCGATCCTGCACGCGATCGCGGCGCTGAAACCGGACCGGTAGGGGAACGCTTTCGCTTTGTTACGCTCCAAACCACTCCCTCCCCCCTTGCGGGGGAGGGTCGGGGTGGGGGGGACATCGAGAGACTCATTGGCGTTTCGCCGCGATCGGCCGCTCACCCCCACCTAAATCCTCACCCATCAAGGGGGAGGACTTGTTCATCAGTCACCCTCGATAATACGCGACCGTCGCCGCGATGCCGTCGCGGACGGTCGTGCGCGGGATCTGCGGGAAGTCGTCGCGCAGGGTGCCGGGGGCGAGCTCGCCCGCAATCGGCAGCAGCGGCCCGTTGGCGGTGATGCGGGCGCCCGGCACGACGCGGCAGACCTCGGCGGCGAAGTCCTCGGCCGTACAGCAGTCGCCGACGAGCGTGTAGGCGCGCGCGTCCGCGACCGGCGTCTCGATCGCCGCCAGATAGGCCGCGACCACGTCGTCGACATGAACGAAATCCGAAACGCCGCTGAACGGAATGACATAAGCCTCACCGCGCGCCGCCGCCCGGCAGGCGAGCGACGGCCCGGCCGTCAGCCCGATCTCACGGCCCGGCCCGTAGACGACGAGCGGGCGGAAGCCGACACTGGCGATCTTGTGGTCGGCCCAGTAGGCCCGGGCGCAGCCTTCCATGGCAAGCTTGAAGGCGCCGTAATGGGTCGTCGGGCGCGGCGTCGTGCCGTCGTCGGGGCCGAAGACGCCGGCGCTGCTCATGTAGACGACGGACTTGATGCCGTGCCGCCGCGCCGCCTCGAACACGTTGAGCGAGCCGATCAGGTTGATCTCCGCGCCGCGCACCGGGTCCGCCTGGCAGGCCGGCGTCAGGATGGCGGCGAGATGGACGAGGACGTCACAGCCCTCCGCCGCCGCGCGCACCGCGTCGCCGTCGCTCACGTCGCCGGCTCGCCATTCGACATTGGCCGCCGTGTTGCCGAGGATGTCGCGGACCAGCGGAACGTCCGGCTTCAGATCGAGCACGCGGACTTGCGCGCCCTTGCCGAGCAGCGATTTGGTCAGCCACAGCCCGATGAAGCCGCTGCCGCCGGTGACGAGGATGCGCATGGCGTTCTTTCCTCCCGAGTTGCGGCGTCGCTGTGCCGCTCGTCCCAGGCCTCGTCCTTCGGCAAGCTCAGGATGAGGCCTTCATGGTGGGCCCTTCATCCTGAGCCCGTCGAAGGACGAACCACGAGGGCCGACGGCGCGGACGTCTCGTTATTCGCCGTCCTTGTAGTAATGCAGCTCGAGCAGCATGCAGCCGCCGTCGGACTTGAACGGGCCATGGTAGACGCCGGGCGGCCGGCAGGCGTAGGTCGGCGCGTGAAACGGCTCGCCGCCCTGCCCTTGCGCGTCGTTGCCGACGATCAAGTCGCCCTGCATCAGGTAGACCTCTTCCCAGTGATCATGCACGAAGGGCTCGGTCGAATAGGCGCCAGGCTGGATGCGCAGGAGACGCGTCCGGCTGCCGGTCTTGCTCGCCTCGTCGAGGTCGCTCGCCAGAACCTTCTGCTGGATGCCGGAGGGGTAGCCGGGCGGCACCTCCCAGCCCACGTTCATGTCGAGCGTCGTGAATTCGAGATGCGGCTTCGCTTTGCGCGCGGTCTCCGCTGCCATATCGCCTCCCGTGTTACACCGTTTCTTCTTCGCCCCATCATAGTCAGCCGGAGCGTCGCGGCCCAGCGCCCTTAGGCGGTTTGCGCAGCCGCCTGCTCCAGGCTCGCGATCATCGAGACGCGCTTGAGATAGGCGCGCGTCTTTTCCGGGTCCGCGAGGGTGGCGCGCAGCTCGTCGCGGAAGGCCGCCTGCTCCGCCGGGTCGGCGGTCTCCAGGTTCCGCTTGTTCCGGATCGTGTGCTTGTTGATGTATTCGAGCGCGATCGGCCGTCGCTCCTTCTCATAAGCGTCGAGCAAGCCATCACCGGCCGCGCCGGTCATGACCTGCGCCAGCTTGCCGGCGAGATTGTGCGCGTCGTGGATGCCGCCATTCATACCCATGCCGCCGAGCGGGTTGTTGATATGCGCCGCGTCGCCGGCGAGGAAGCAGCGCCCGGCGCGGTAGCGCGCGGCGACGCGCTGATGCACGCGGTAGAGCGTCTTGTGCTTGACCTCATACGGCGCACCCGCGTCGTAGACACGCGTCAGCCGGCGCTGCGCCGTCGCGTCGGACAGGATGACCTCGTCCTCCTCCTCCGGCCGCGTCGGGAACATCGCGCGCCACAGCTCCGGCACCTTGAGCAGGAAGTACCATTCCTCCGGATCGGCGAAATAGTTCACCAGGCAGAGGTCCGGGAAGGGCTTGGTGAAGTCGAAGGGCGTGCTGAGGACGAGGAAGCGTTCCGGCCAGGTGAAGCCGTCGAAGGCAATGCCCGTCGCCTGCCGCACCGCGCTGTTCGCGCCCTCCGCACCGATGAGGTAGCGCCCGCGCACCCGGTCGCCGCCGGTAAGGATCGCCGTGGCGCCGTCGGCATCCTGCTCGACGCCAACGACGCGCGCGCCGAAGCGAACCTCGGCGTTCGGCATGCCACGAAGCTTCTCCAGCAGGATCTGGTTGAGCCGGAACTGCTCGCATTGCAGACGATAGGGATGGCGCGTGAGGTCCGCGATGCCACCGAAGTCGAATTGCGCGATCAGTCCGGTCGGCCGGTCTCGGTATTGCAGTGTCGGCGCCTTCAGCCCCTGCGCGATGAGCGGCGCGGCCGCGCCGAGGTCGTCCAGCATGTCGAGGGTCGGCGGATGAAAGGTCGAGGCGCGGAGATTGAGCGGCAGCGACGACTCCGCCTCCAGCATTGTCACCGCGACGCCGGCCCGCGCGAGCACCGTCGCCGCGACCAGCCCCGCCGGCCCCGCGCCCGCGATGACGACGCGGTCATCGGTCACGATAGCGATCCCTCTTCATCATGGCCGTAACCCTACGATCCTTTTCGCGTAGAACGCATCCGGAAAAACGCGGATAAGATGGGAAAAAATGGCGCATGGGGGCAAGCCGCCCGCGCGCCGCTTCCAACCTGGCACGGACCAGCGCTAGACTTCCTTTCGGCGCTTCTTCCGCGCACGTCCCGCCCCAGACCGGCTCATATGAAGGAACGGCACCGTGACCAACCTGATCGAGCTCCGTATCCACGACCGTGGCCCCTTCGCGGACGGCCATGAATTCGGCGACACCGGCGCGTATGAGCGCCTGCGCGGCACGGCCCATTACGCGGTCGATCCAAAAGCGGCGGCCCAGGCGGGCGTGTTCGACATCGACAAGGCCCCGGTCAACGCCAAGGGCCTGGTCGAGTTCACCGCCGACTTCGTCATCCTCAAGCCGGCCGATCCGGCGCGCGGCAACAAGCGGCTGTTCCACGACTTCGGCAACCGCGGCAACATGCGCATGCTGCAGTTCTTCAACGACGCGCCCGGCACCAACGACCCGAGGACGCTGGCGCATGCCGGCAACGGCTTCCTGTTTCGGCGCGGCTACACGGTGGTATGGAGCGCGTGGCAGGGGGACCTCGTGCCCGGCAACGGCCGCGTACTGATGACCGTTCCGGTGGCGACCGACAACGGCAAGCCGATCACCGGCACGGTGCTGGAGGAATACGCGGTCTCCGCGCCCGGCACCTATTGGCTGCCGCTCTCGGGCCGCGCCTCGACGCGGAGCCATCCGACCGTCTCGCGCGACACCACGAAGGCGCGGCTGACCAAGCGGCGCTATCCCGACAGCGAGCGCATCGAGATCCCGGCGACCGACTGGGCCTTCGCCATGGTCGAAGGCGGCGAAGGCCAGGACGACCAGGGCGCGGAGATCGGCGTCCATCCCTCCGACCGCCACCTCTACATCAAGAAGGGCTTCGAGCCCGGCTGGATCTACGAGCTGGTCTACACCGGGCGCGACCCGCTGGTGCTCGGCCTCGGCCATGTCGCGGTGCGCGACCTCGTGAGCCATTTGCGCTACGGCAAGAAGGATGCGGCGGACAACGCCAATCCGCTCGGCCCGATCGAGAAGGCCTTTACCTGGGGCCGCTCGCAGACCGGGCGCTGCATCCGCGACTATGTCTATCGCGGCTTCAACGCCGACGCCGAGGGCCGCAAGGTGTTCGACGGCGTGCTGCCGCATGTCGCCGGCGCGGGCCGGATGCGCATGCATCACCGCTTCGCCAACCTGATCTCGGGCGCGGGCGGCGTCTACGAGGAAGGCCACATCTACGGCGACCGTTTCCCCTTCTCCTACGCCGAGACGACCGACCATTTCACCGGCGCGACCGACGCCATCCTGAAGCGGCCGGAGACCGACCCGCTGGTCATCCACACCCAGACCTCGACCGAGTACTGGCAGCGCCGCGGCTCGCTTGTGCACACCGACACGAAGGGCAACGACCTGCCGCAGCCCGACGGCGTGCGCGTCTACCTCTGGGCCAGCTCGCAGCATTTCGCGAGCCCGCTCATCACAGCACCGCGCAAGCCGGCGGCCGGCACCAACTACGTCAACACGGTGAATACCTCGCCCTTCTTCCGCGCCATGCTGGACGCGATGGACCGCTGGGCGACCGACGGCACGCCGCCGCCGGCGTCCCGCATTCCCTCGCGCAAGGACGGCACGCTGGTGCCCTTCGAGCAGTATGCCGAGACCTTCCCCAAGATCCCGGGCCAGCCGCTGCCGCACGGGCCGAACGGCCTGCCTTATATGGATTTCGGACCGGAGGCGGAGGCCGGGCTGATCACCAAGCTGCCGCCCGAGATCCGCGACGCCAAGGGCTACCCGGTGCTGGTGCCGTCGACCGATGCCGACGGCAACGAAGTGCCCGGCGTGCGCGCGCCCATGGTGCAGGCGCCGCTCGGCACCTATACCGCCTGGAACCTGCGCGCCAAGGGCCAGGGCCGCGGCTACACGCTGAAGCTCGACGGCGCCTACATCCCGCTGCCGGACACGCCGGAGGAGCGCAAGGCGACGCGCGACCCACGCCCTTCGGTGCAGGAGCGCTACGGCTCGAAGGAAGCCTATGTCGCGGCGATCAAGGCCGCGGCCGAGAAGCTCGTCGCCGAAGGATTCATGCTCGAGGAAGACGTCGAGCGCGCGGTCGCGCTCGCCGCCGACTGGGGCAAGACGCGGCACGACGTGCGGCTCTGAGGCGACACCTTGCCAAATCTCTATCCACAAGCCCGATCAAATGGGAAGATGGCAGCAGGATGGAGATGGCAGCAGGCAAACGTATCGATCACATCGTGCTGGCGGTCGGCCGGCTGGACGACGCGGCGCGGTGCTATGAGGGACTCGGATTCACGCTGACACCGCGCGCGCAGCACAACGCCGATATGGGCACGGCAAACCGGCTGGCGCAGTTCGCGGGCGGCAACTTCATCGAACTGCTGGAGGTCGACCGACCCGAGACGGTGGCGCCGCACGATTTCGCCGCCTCGCCACCGCGCTTCAGCTTCGGCGCGCATATTCGCGAATTCGTTGCGCGCCGCAACGGCCTGGCGATGCTCGTCCTCGGCAGCAGCGACAGCCGCGCCGACATCGCCGCCTTCCGCAAGGCCGGCATCGATACCTACGCGCCCTACGACTTCGAGCGGCAAGCGACGTTGCCCGACGGGACGCGCGTTACGGTCGCCTTTAGCCTCGCCTTCGCGACCAGCCCGGCGATGCCCGAGATCGGGTTCTTCACATGTCACAACAAGACGCCGGAGCATTTCTGGAAGCCCGCCTTTCAGCACCACGCCAACGGCGCCGGACGCATCGCGGCGGTCTACTTGGTTGCGGAGGAGCCGGAACGGCATCGAAGCTTTCTCGGCGCGCTCACCGGCGGCCCGGTCAGCGAAATCGACGGTGGTCTCCGCGTTCAGTGCGGTACGGAAGAGCTGCTCGTGCTGCGCCCGGCGCGCCTTCTCGAAATCGCGCCGGGAACGCTTTTCGATCTCAGCGACGGCCCGCAATTCGCCGGCTTCGCGATCGAAACCGCCGGACCCGCGCGCCCGCTCACGCCGGCCGACGCGGCCTGCGGCGCGTTCATCGAATGGCGGCACGCCTGAGAAATTTATGACTCGTCGCCAGCGGCAATCGCGCCGACCATGCCGTCCGGCAGATCGAGCTCGCCCGCGAAGACGGCGAAGACGTCGTTGAACACCGCGCCTTCCGCACCCAGCACGCGCGTCATCGGCCAGGTCTCCAGGATCGACGGCCAGAAGCGCTGATACGACCAGGGCAAGGCCTTCGGCACCTGGATCAGGAAGAGATCGGCGAAGCGCCAGGCACGCGCCATCTCCTCCTTTGTCAGCGCGCTGCCGTCGGGATCGTCGAAGGCGCGCATGATCATCTCGAAATAGGCTTCCGCCGTCGGCGCCTCGCGGCTGAAACCGAAGCCGGAGATCGGCGGCCGCGCGCCGGTCAACGGCAGGATGCCCAGCATCGTCATTTCGAGCCCGAGCGTGCCGGTGTAGTAGAGCCCGATCTGCGCCGCGTCGAGCAGGTGATAGGTGAACAGCGGTTCCGCCACCTCGACGAGGCGGACGTTCGGCGGCAGCTCCGGCCAGTGCCGCCGCAGGATCTCGCCGACGAATTCCTCCGACGTCTCGACCTCCACAGGATGCGTGCGGACGACGAGCTGCCATTCCGGGTGGTCGGCGAAGAAGGCGATGGTCTGAAGCGCCCAATCCGCCACCGAGGCAAAGGCGACTTCGCGGTCGAGCGTCGCGGTGTCCCAGGTGACGTTGGGGAACAGCGCCGCGACCGGCTTGTCGGGATCGAGGCCGAGCTGGGCGAGCAGCGCGCGTCCCGACACGTCCGGCACATGGCGGCCGCGCGGCCGCGCCTTGCGCCAGTCGCCCCGCCCCCGGCTGGCGAACCACGCGGCGACCCGCTTGCGGCGGTCCTCACCGAAGTCGCGTTCGATATCGGCTTCCCATAGCGCACGCATGTCGAGCGCGCCATGCGTGCGGTTGACCGACAGCAGATAGTGATCGACGGCGTGCGGGCTCTGCTCCCATTCCAGCACGGTGACGCCGGCCTCCCGGGCGACGTGAAAGGCCGCGCCGTACTCCATGATCCCGGCGTTGAAAAGGATCAGGCGATCGACCGGCGTCTCGGCGAGATAGGTCGCGAAGCGCCGCATCGCATCGAGGTTCTTCAGCATGCGGTTCCGCTTGTGCGTCCGCATCGGCTCGCTCGTCACGTCCAGCGCCGCGTTCCGGTAATAGTTGCGGAGATCGACGAAGGCTTGGCGGTCGGCGGCTTCGGCGAAACCCGGCGCGGCGGGCGCGAGCGCGATCTCGCGGAGATCGATGAGGCTGATGCCGCTCGGCAGCCCGGCGCCGGCGAAGGCAGAGAGCTCATGGGCGAGCAGCGTCTCGTCCCACGTCTCGTAGCGCGGCTCGGGCTCGCAGGGCCGGTCGAATTCCAGGCAGGGCAGCCACAGCACGTCCACCGTATGCCCGCGCGCGAAAAGCACGCAGGCAATCGCGAAGAACAACTGCATGTGATGCGGATTGAAGGCAGCGATGGCGAGATGCTTCCGCTCGGCCGGCCGGGCGCGGCTGCGTGCCTGCGACGCCACGGCGAGCCACTCGCGCGCGTGGCGCGCGAAATCCCAGCGCGTGATCGGAACGGTCGCGGGCGCCGGCATGCGGCCGTGAAAATCCGCCACGGCGTCGCGAATGCCGGCGATATCGGGCGCGCAGCGCAGCGCGATCTCACCCAGCTTCGCCCGCGCCTCGAGCGACGGCGCGCGCCGCGCGCGCCAGGCTTCTTCCAGGTGGTAGACCGCGCCGCCCAGGTCGCCCCGCCGCTCCTGCAGCGAGGCCAGCTCGTAATGACAATGCGAAAAGGCCTGCGCGGCGGACTCGTAGGTCCGCCGCAACCCGTCCACCTCGCGCGCCTGCTCGGCGGCGCTGGCGAGCACGCCCAGCATGCGGCGATAGCTCTTCACAGCCGTATCGAGGTCACCCCGCCGCTCCTCCGCGCGCGCGATGTCGGCGCCCGCCGCGGTGTAGTTCAGCAACGCGTACGACCAGGCGAGCCGTTCCGCGTCCGTCTCGTAGACCGGCGTGTGCAGGCTGTGGCCGCGAATCTTGGCGTAGGCATCCCCCACCGCCGCCTGGGCATAGCGCATGGTCTCGCGCTTGATCTCAAGCGCGCGCGCCTCGTTGCCGCCGGCATCGAGCAGCCGGGCGAGCCGCTCGCGCGGATCCAGCGCGCCGGGATCGAGCGCCACCAGCGTTTCGAGATGGCGGATCGCATCGCCGATCCGGCCCTCCGCTTCGTAGATCTCCGCCAACGCGAGATGCGCCGGGTGGCATGCGGGATCGAGCATCGCGGCCTTGGCGAAGGTTTCCTCCGCGCCGGCGTCCTCGCCGAGGTCCCGCAGCAACGCAGCGTAGTCGCACAGAAGGTCGGCACGGCCGGGCGCCAGGTCGATGGCGCGCTCGAGCAAGGGCGCCGCCATTTGCCCCTGGCCGGCTTCGCGGCTGATCAGCGCGGCGGCGCGAAGCGGATCGGGATCGTCCGGCGCCTCGCGGACGAGATCCTGGCAGAGCGCCAGCGCCTGATCCCGCGCACCGGCGCGCCGGAGCTTTTCCACCAGCACCAACTGGTCGCGAATGGCCTGCAGAGCCCGCCCCTCCCGATATGCCCGGCACCTAACTAATACGAATTCCGGCGCTTCTCAATCATTTGCGCGGCGCTCGATGAAGTCCCACCGGCCGGCGAGCGATTCGGGCGAGACCATCGCGTGGCCGTCGGCGACCCAATCGACGCGCCAGGTCTTTTCCAAGTCGCGGAAGATCGCGAAAGACGCGGCGTCCATCCAGTCGTCTTCGCTGCCGATCTGCAGCAGGCATCGGTCGGGCGGGATCTGTTTCAGCGTCTCGGTCAGGTCCAGGTCGGCCATCGCGGCGATGCGCGCCAGCTCCGCCGGCCCGGCGAGCGATGCCCGAAACTTTCGCGCGGACGGCAGGTCGCTCTCGGCGCGGTAGCGGCTGAGCGCCGGGATCGCGCCGGTGAACACCAGGCCGTCGAAGGCGTCCGATCCCGCGGCCGCGTAACCGAGCAGGCTGGCGCCCTGGTTGCGCCCGATGGCGAAGATGGCGGCACGGGCGTCCTTTTGCCGGATGGCGGCGATCTCCGCCCGGATCTGCGCCGCAACGCCGTCGTAATAGGGCCGCCGGGCGTCGATCGGGTGCCCTTCATAGGCCGGCAGCGTCAACGGATGGACCGCGATCCGACGCCGCGCCGCCTCGGCAATATCCGGGCCGAATTCGAGCGCGTCCGCCCCCGGCACGAGGATGACGTGGATCGACCCGCGTTCCGCCATCGCCGCGGCAGCCTAGCGGAACACGTAGATCGGGCTGGTCCAGGCGAGCGTGCCGTCTTCCTGCGTCAGGCGGATGAACAGCGGGTTGTCGCCCGTGTCGCGCAGATCGACGCGCCGCTTGAAACGCATCGCGCGATGCGGGTTCTCGGCCGGCAGGCGGAACAGCTTGAGGTAACGCGGCAGGATGCCGCTCTTGTCGAAGACCTCGTCCTCGTAGCCGATCTCCTCCAGCGGCACGCCGCAGGTCACTAGCGGCGTCTCGATCTTGAGCGTGCCGCCATAGGCGTCCTCCACCCACATGTCGAAGCCGCCGATGTTGCCGGTGGTCAGCGCCTTCCACGCCAGGCCGTGCTCGCTGACGTGATCGAGCGATTTGTCGCGATTGAAGAAGTTGAAGGGCTTGGCGTCGACGATGCGGTTATCCGAGAGATGCGCCCGGCCGTCCCAGATCACCTGGCGGAAACGGCCGCGATACTCGGCGCCTTCCCACATCACGCGGATGCGGTTGCCGAGCTGGTCCGGACCGTAGGGGCGGATCGTCTCGACCAGCTCGAGCCCATTGAACAGGTCGACGCGCTCGATCGGCGCCGCGGTCAGGATATCGACGCTCAGCTCCACTTCGCCGCTCGGCAGATGGACGATGTCGCCCATCATCGCCGAGCGCGTGACGCGGCCGGCGGAAGGCCCGAGCGCCGGATCGTCATGATAGAGCGTCGCGTCGGCGCCGAAGGTTGCGGCGACGTCGATCACCATGCGTCCGCCATGCCCGCCCGTGGTCGCGTAGTGATGGCGCTTGCGCAGGCAGTCGAGCACGGCTTCGCGCGTCAGCTCGGGCGTCAGCAGGCAGGTCAGGCCGCCGACCGCGCCGAACAGCGACGCACCGGGATAGCTCGCCCCCGGGCGGCCCTTATGGCCGTCGGAATTGGCGACGATGCCGACGCGATAGCCCATCTCGAAGGCGTCCTGCACCAGCCATTCGAAGGTGCCCCAGGAGGAGTGCACCTCCATCGACTTCTCGATGCGCCCGTCATGTGCGAGCTTCACGTCGGCGTAGCGCCCGCCGCAATGGGCATAGGCGACGACGTCGAGCTCGCGCTCCTTGATGAAAGCCTGGAACAGCTCGCCGGCGCGGTTGCAGTCGGTCTCGATGTCGGACTTGTCCTCGACCAGCGCATGCGAGGACCGGCGGATCTGCCGGCCCTCTTCCGGAAAGAAGATGTTGCGGTCGCCGCCCAGCCCCGTGTTGCCGGACCATTCATAGCCCGGCAATGTCACGTAACGGCCGGGATCGTTGAAGGCGGCGGTGACCCGGTTCAGGTCGTCCCAGAACGGCGTGGTGATCTGGAAGTCGTTGCCCTGATGCCCGCAGGCGTCGACGAAGGCGCGGTCGCGGGCGAAGGCAAAATATTCGGTCGCGCTGTTGGTGCCGATCGTCTCTTCCGACTGGCCGTGCAGATCCGCCCAGAAGGGCAGCAGCGTCGCCTCCTTGACGATGCGGAGCGGGTTGGCGCGGGCGGCGACCGCGCCGTCCGCGGCGATCAGCTCGATGGTGACGTCGCCGGTGTCGCGCACGCTGAGATCGTCGATCTCGACCGCATAGGCGCCGGGCTTGAGCGCGACCGTCTCGGGCAGGTTCTCGACCGGCATCGACGCGCGGAGCTTGAAGACGGCGTCGCACTTGTCGGACGGGTTGCCCCATTTGTCCTCGCCCCGCAGCTTGAGCGAGAAACGCTCGCCGACGCGGCGCAGTGTCGGCATGACGGCGACATAGCTTTCGGGCTTGCCGGGCACGATCCGGATCACCGGCTGCACGGGCAAGGCCTGGAAATTGAAGGTCGCGATCGGGTCGACCAGGACGCGGAACTCGAAGGTGTCCTCGCAGAAGGTCTGCAGCCGCATGCCGGGCGAGCCGCCTTCCGTCACGCCGAAGCGGATCGTGATGGTCTCGCCTTCCCTGAGGAAGCCTTTGACGACCTTGATGTAGAGGGTCCGGTCCCAGGGCCGTACGTTGCCCTTGGGGTCGTAGCGATACTCCAGCACCGCGTTGTTCGACGCCTCGACGGTCGTGTAATTCGGCCGGGCCGCATCCTCGAACTGCGGGCGCGTTTGGTCGGAGGCGAAACGGAAACACACGCGCAGCGAGCCACTGTCGTCGATGCCGAACTTGCCCGCCGTATAGGTCAGCGTGAAGGAGGCGTAGGAACCGGCTTCGAAATCGCCGTCCGGCGAGAGCGTCACCGAGCCCAGCTCGTCCAGCGGGATTGGATCGCGGATCGTTCCCGCGTTGACGGCCGCGCCCGGCGCGGCCGCTGCATCATCGGGGCTGCCCATCGGTAACTCGGTCATCCTGCGCGTCTCCTCTATCGCGGAAAGCCGGCCTGTTGCGGAAAGCCGGCCGCCGGCGGGCGACAGGACACGCCCCCACCGACGAAAACAAACTAAAGAAGATCAGCGTGACAGGCAAAGGCGGCGGATTCGCCCTCGCGGCCAAACAGACCGGGTAGCCGCCGCCCCCGCCCTATTGCGACAGGGCGCGGGGCATCCGCAGGACGACGCGGGTGCCGCCCTCGGATGGGCACATGACGGAGAGGATGCCGCCTATTTCGGCGGCGAGCGCGCTGGCGACCGCCAGGCCGAAACCGAAGCTTTCGGCCCGTTCCGACGCCGCATCCGCCGCCGTTACGTCGAAGGGCCGGATGAGAATGGCGATATCCGCGTCGCTGAGCATCGCGCTGTTGCCATGGACGGCGATCTCGGCCCCGTCCGCGACCGGACCGGCGGTTACTCTTACCGTGCCGTCGGGTCCCTCGACCCGGCACGCATGGTCGATGACGCTCCGGATCATCCGGCGCATCGCGCCTTCGTCGGCGCGGATGTAGCCGACGTCCGGCGCGATGTCGACGGCGATCGCCGCCCCGTCACCGGCTTTTTCCGCCGCCTCCGCGCAGCAGCCCCGCACGAGCCCCGCAACATCGATCGTTTGCGGGTTGAACGCGTAGCGGCGCACCTGGATACGCGCAATATCGAGCACGTCATCGACCAGCCGAAGCGTCTGCTCCACCGCCTGCTCGATCGACTGGACTGCCGTGTTCTGCGCCGCCGTCAGCGCGGCGTTGCGCCGCCCGCGCCGCAGCTTCTCGGCCATGCGCTTGATGACGCCGACCGGCGTCCGCAACTCATTGGTAAAGGTCGCAAGGAAGGTCGACTTTGCCCGGTTCGCCTCGCGCGCCTGCGTCAGCGCCGCCTCGCGTTCCAGTTCCCGCTGCTTCTTTTCCGTGATGTCGGCGCGGATGACAACCGTGCCGCCGTCAGCCGTCTTGCGCTCGGTGATTTCCACCCAACGCCCATCGACATGACGGTATTGCCGCGCGCCATCCGCCGCCCGGTGCCGTTCCAGATTCTCGCGGACCCAGGCTTCTTCGCGGCCGCGCGCTTCCATGACCTTGCCGGTAAAGGCGATGTCGCGCAGAACGTCCTCGAACTTCATGCCGGGCTCGATCAGCGTCTTGCACCAGGGAAGCCGCGTATAGGTGGCGCTGTTGCACAGCACGACGCGGCCTTCGGCGTCGCAGAGAAGCACGCTTTCCGGCATCGCTTCGATGGCGTCCAGCAGGCGCTGATGCGCCAGGGCGGCGCGCCGCTCGGTCAGGATCTCGTTCGTGATCTCGCGCGACGTTCCGCGATAGCCCGTGAAGCGGCCGTTGCGGTCGAAGACCGGCACGCCGCTGACGCTGTAATGCCGGCGTCCGCCGTCGTCCTTCGGCATCGTCCGATAGCCGATGGCAAGCCCCGCCTTGTTGAAGACGGCACCGCCGCTGACGCGAAAATGCGTCGACATCCCCGTCGGCGGAACAAAGGTGTAGTGAAAATCCTTGAACGGCCGGTGCGCGTCCAGGTCGGCCTTGTGCTTCGCCCAATGGGGATCGTTCACCGGGTCGGCGCCGACGATCTCCCAGCGCGTACGGCCGAGGATGCCTTGCAGCGCCCCGGCAACGAGATCCTTTGCCTCCGTTATCGCGGTAAACCGGTGCTGCTCGTCGCTCTCCCAGAACCAGTCGGAAGCGATCTCCGCGAGCGCCTTGAACCGTTCCTCGCTCTCGCGCAGGGCCTCCTTGGCGCTCACGAGCTCGGTAACGTCATTCTCCCGGCACAGGATGGTGCCGTCGGGCAGCCGGGTCTCCTTGATGATATAGGCGCGCCCGTCCGCGAGACGCCGCAGCACCGGCGCGACCGGGTTCCGGTGCTGGTGCAGGCGCGTTGCGATGAAGGCCTCTTCGTCGCCGATGGCGTCGCTCACGCCGCCGCGCGCCACCATCGTCCGGATCATGGCCTCGAAGGTGATCCCGGGCTTCAGAATATCCGCCACTAAATCATGTAGCCGGCGGTATTCCGGATTTGCGACGACCAGCCGGTCCTCGGGGTCGAATAGCGCGAAGCCTTCCCGCAGGTCATCGCTCAACCACTGAATGGTGTCGATGTCCAGATCCGACATCGTCATCGCGCGCCGCGACGACGCGCCGAAGGACGGCGCCTTCAACGGCTTGCCGGCGTCCTGCCTTTCGGCCGCATTACTCTGATTCTCGAATACCGGCGGCTGGGACTTCATGCATCTACTTCTCGCTCACGGCCTTCAAGTCGCCGCAGCATCGTCGTGCCGGACGTTAAAAGGGCACTATGCCATACCCCTCTATCCGTTAACTTTCACTTAAGACGCAATAGGTTACCCGCCACCGCCGCCGCTTCTAACCGACCGTTACCGGGGCTTTATCGATGTGCCGCTTAGGTATTACTCAACTTGGGGAAGGGCGAAACGGGCGGGTCCGGGCTCGTCCATGGGTGGCAAAGCGCCGCACCGGCAAATGGCCCAATTCTCGGGCTTGCATGGGGAATCTTCTCGCGGAAAGCAGCCGAAAGACGGGCGGTTCCCCAGGCCGGTCACCGGCCGTCGCGACACAAATAAAGTATTGGGCTGTCACACTACTTACACGTTTATTTGTTATTGTTACCGTTATTTCTGGATTGGTGGAGTCCAGGGCGATGATCCAAGTAGAAGGCAGGCTCGAGGGGCGGCTGATCGACGTGGCGCAACAGCTGCGCGAAATTGCGCAGCTCGCGCGGTCTCGGGATACCGCCGTATTCCTTCAATCGACGGCAGAGCTGGTCGAGAAATTCGCGCGCAAATCCGGCGAATAATTGCGCGCGCCGGGACAACCCATCTTGTAAACGCTGCCGCCAGCGCAGAACAGCCGATGCCGGCGCTTGCATCGCCTTTCCTCTGCGGGCTGAAATTCCCGGCGCTGCGCCGCGTCCTTCACCGCGGTCCTTTACTTGACGGGACGGCAAACCGCGCCTGATATAGACAGGCGAAGTGCGGTCCGGCATTTTCGCGCCGATACCGCACGGGCCACAGGCGACGCGAGGGAGCAGAGCGATGGATCTCCGATATTCGGACGAGGACCAGGCATTCCAGCAGAAAGCCCGGACATTCATCGAGGAAAACCTGCCCACCGACATCCGGGACAAGGTCAAGGGCGGCCTCCGCCTCTACAAAGACGACTACGTTCGCTGGCACAAGATCCTGGCGAAACAGGGATGGCTCGTGCCGGAATGGCCGGAGGCGCACGGCGGCACCAACTGGACGCCGGTGCAGCGCCATATCTTCCTGGAGGAGCAGGCCCGCGCCTATGCGCCCCGCCTCGTCGCCTTCGGCATCAAGATGGTCGGGCCGGTCATCTACACCTTCGGCAGCCAGCGGCAGAAGGACCACTATCTGCCGCGCATCATCAGCGCCGAGGACTTCTGGTGCCAGGGCTACTCCGAGCCCGGCTCCGGATCGGACCTCGCCTCGCTGCAGACCAAGGCCGTGCGCAAGGGCGACCACTACATCGTCAATGGGTCCAAGACCTGGACGACGATGGCGCAATACGCCGACCGGATGTTCTGCCTCTGCCGCACCGACCCGGAGGCCAAGTTCCAGGAAGGCATCTCCTTCCTGCTGATCGACATGAAGCAGCCGGGCATCGAGGTGAAGCCGATCCGCACCATGGACGGCGGTCGGGAGGTCAACACCGTCTACCTCACCGACGTGAAGGTCCCGGTCGAAGACCGCGTCGGCGAGGAGAACAAGGGCTGGACCTACGCCAAGTTCCTGCTCAGCCATGAGCGGTCCGGCATCGCGCGCATCGGCGCCTCCAAGGCGCAGATCGAGAAGCTGCGCGAGATCGCCCGGGACCAGCGCTGCGGCGCCGGTTATCTGATCGACGACGAGGATTTCAAGCGCGAGGTCGCCCAGGTCGAGATCGACCTGCATGCGCTCGAATACACCGAGCTGCGCGCGCTCACCGCCGCGGCGAAGGGCGAGGCCCCCGGCCCGGAGGCGAACGTGCTGAAGATCCGCGGCACCGAGCTGCAGCAGAAGATCTCCGAGCTGCTGATGAAGGCGATGGGCTACTACGCCATGCCCTATGTGCCCGAGGCACTCGAATACGGCTATAACGACGACCCGGTCGGGCCGGACGAGGCGGCGCCGCTCGCCGCCGTCTACTTCAACATGCGCAAGACGTCGATCTACGGCGGCACCAACGAGATCCAGAAAAACATAATCGCCAAGATGGTACTTGGCCTCTGAGAAAACGCAGGGAGACCGATGGACTTTTCGCTCAACGAAGAGCAACAGCTGCTGAAAGACAGCGTCGATCGCTTCATCCGTGAGAACTACGAGCTGGCCGACCGGCGCAAGCTGGTCGCCGCGGAACCCGGCTTCAGCCCGGCGCATTGGCGCACCATGGCGGAGCTCGGCTGGCTCGGCGCCGCGCTGCCCGAGGAATACGGCGGGATCGGCGGCGGCGCTGTCGAGACCATGGTCATCATGGAAGGGTTCGGGCGCGGCCTCGTGGTCGAGCCCTATCTCTCCAGCGTCGTGCTCGGCGGCAACCTCGTCCTGAAGGGCGGATCGGACGCGCTCAAGAGCGAGGTCCTGCCGCAGCTCGCCGAGGGCCGGGTCCGGCTCGCCTTCGGCTTCGCCGAGCCGCAATCGCGCTACGACCTTTTCGACGTCGAAACGAGCGCCCGCAAGAACGGCGGCGGCTACGTGATCGAGGGCCACAAAGGCGTCGTGATCCATGGCGACAGCGCCGACCGGATCATCGTCTCGGCGCGCACCGCCGGCGGCGCCCGCGACAAGGACGGCATCACGCTGTTCCTGATTGACGGCAAGGCTCCGGGCGTCACGCGGCGCGGCTACCAGACGATCGACGGGCTGCGCGCCGCCGAGATCATCCTGGACAAGGTCGAGGCGCCGGCCGAGGCGGTGCTCGGCGCGGTCGACAGCGGCCTGCCGCTGATCGAGGACGCCGCGCGGCGGGGCATCGCCGCGCTCGCCGCCGAGGCGGTCGGCGTCATGGACAGGATGCAGGCCCTCACCAATGACTACCTCAAGACGCGCACGCAATTCGGACGGCCGCTCGGCAAGTTCCAGGCGCTGCAGCATCGCATGGTCGATATCCTGATCGCCTGCGAGGAGTCACGCTCGGCCGCGCTGGTCGCCACCTTGCGGCTGGACGACGAGGACGCCGTGCAGCGCGACAGGGCGATCGCCGCGGCCAAGGTGAAGATCGGCCAGGGCGGGCGCTTCATCGGTCAGAACGCCATCCAGCTTCACGGCGGCATGGGGATGACGGACGAGATGCATATCAGCCATTATTTCAAGCGGCTGACCATGATCGACACCATGTTCGGCGACCACGCCCATCACCTGAAGCGCTACGCGGCGCTTTAGCCCTTTTCCCGGGTTCCGGCGCCCGCGGATAGCCCGATTAGCCCCCTTCTGCCGGCCCGCGGGTGCGGCTATAATCCGCCGCTTTTCGGGCTTCCAAGGAGGAATACGGCATGACCCCGCGCGTTTCGAACGGCCTTCTCGAGGTGCCGGTGGAGCATGTCCGCGGCGGCACCTCGACGGGTATCCTGCTGCATGACTCGCACTTGCCGGCGGAACTGCCGCTGCGGGAGGAACTGATCCGGCGGATCATGGGCGTCCCGCTCGAGGGAACGACCAGCGGCAACCGGCAGATCACCGGCCTCGGCCGCGGCGTGGCGACCAGCAACAAGGTCTTCATCGTCGCCCCCTCGCAGCGCAACGATGCCGACATCGAGAGCACGCTGGCCCAGCTCGCCGCCGATAAGAGCGCCATCGACTGGAGCGTAAACTGTGGCAACATGTCGGCCGCCCTGCCCTTCTTCGCCCTCGACCACGGCCTGGCGCATGTCAATGGCGACCGCACGACGGTGCGTATTTTCAACACCAACACCAGCGTCGTGACGCATGGCATCCTCGAGACCCCGGGCAGCCGGACGGACTTCCCGGCGGACACCGAGATCCCCGGCGTCATGGGGCGTTTCCCCGGGGTCATGCTGGCCCTCCTGAAGCCAGCCGGCGCGCGGACGGCGGCGCTGCTGCCGACCGGCAACGCATCGGACGAGATCGAAGGCTACAAAGTCTCCTGCGTCGACGTCGCGGTGCCGATGGTCATCCTGCGCGCCGCCGATTTCGGCAAGACGGCGACGGAGGCTCCGACCGCGCTGGACCAGGACAAAGAATTCAAGGAAACGCTGCGCAAAATCTGGGTCGAGGCGGGGCTGCGCATGGAGCTGAAGCGCAAGGACGGCACGCCCATGAGCCGCGACGACCTGGCGCAGAGCGAGACCATCCCCAAGGTCTGCATCGTCG
>CAZPFL010000062.1:0-22750 GCA_964585785.1 uncultured Rhodospirillaceae bacterium | reverse complement strand
ACGGCCATTTCTGGGTGCCGATCGACGACGAGACATGCTGGGCCTGGAGCTACGACTACCACCCGGTGCGGCCGCTGACGGCCGCCGAGCGGCGCGCGATGGAGGACGGCCACGGCATCCACGTGAAATACCAGCCCGGCACCTATCGGCCGCTCGCCAACAGGGACAACGACTACCTCATCGACCGCGCGGCGCAGAAGGCGGGGATCACCTATAGCGGCGTCGAGGGCATCGCCATGCAGGACGCCTCGCTGCAGGAAAGCATGGGCCCGATCGTCGACCGCAGCAAGGAGCACCTCGTCTCGACCGACCGCGGCATCATCCTGGCGCGCCGCCGCCTGCAGCAGGCGGCGCTGGCGCTGCGCGACGACGGCGTAACACCGCCCGGCGTCGACCCGGCGCATCAGCGCATCCGCTCCGTTTCGATCATCCTGCCGGCGGGTGAACCCTTCGCCGAAGCCTGCGGCGACGCGCTCACCGTTCGCCCCGGAATGGCGCAGGTGTCGGTGTGAGAAGACGTTGCCGTTCGACAGGCATGAAATAAGAAATAAAAAGTCCTCCCCCTTGCGGCGCGTGTGTCGCCGCGCGCCGCTCATTTGAATGCGGCGGCCGGTCGACGCCGCCCGCCTGGGGGAGGATTTAGGTGGGGGGTGAGTACGCTCCGGAGGTGGATTGCTAGAACGATTAATTGAAGTCCCCCCCCTCGCAAGGGGGGAGGGAACCTTCTCCTGTCGTAATGCCGCTCTCCTACCGGTCGATGATCACATCAAGGATCGCCGGGCGGCCCTCGCCGACGGCCTTGAGCCCGCGGCGGAGCGCGTCGGGCAGCGCGTCCGGGTCCTCGACCGTCTCGCCGTAGCCGCCGACCGATTCCGCGACCTTCGCCATGTCCGGACCGTTGATATACGTGCCGTGGAAGGTGTCGGTCGCGACCGCCGTGCCGTCGGGATACATCTTGAGATGCATGCCCTGCATCGCCGCGTATTTCTTGTTGTCGAAGATCACCGTCAGCGTCGGCAGCTTGTAGTCGCGCGCCGCGCCGAGGCATTGCAGCACCGGATTGTAGAGGAAGGCGCCGTCGCCGATCAGCGTGACCACCGTGCTGTCCGGCTTGGCGAGCTTGATGCCGAGCGAGAGCCCCACCCCCTGCCCAAGTCCGCCCTGCCGGCTGAAGAAACATTGCGGCCGGTTCCACATGACATGCTCGTGCATCAGCCCGGTATGCGTGGTGACCTCGTCAACATAGATCGCGTCGTCGGGCATGACCTCGCTCAGCGCGGCGCAGAGCCAGACGGGATCGATCGGACGCTTGTGGCGCACCTCGTCGTAGAGCTTGCGCTTGCCGTCCCATAGCCGGTCGTGCGACGCGGCGAGGCGCGCGCGCCGTTCCCCGATTGCGGCCGCGTCGGGGTTGAGCGCCTGCACGGCTTCGGCGAGCCCGCGCAAGCTCCGCCCGACATTGCCTTCGAGATACATGTCCGCCTGCAGGCTCTGGTAGACCATGCTATCGCGGTGCGGCGTCTCGTCGATCACCGCGATCATCGCATTGGGCGGCCGGTCGCTCGGCGGATACCAGGGTGCGGGGGCGCGTATGACCAGGATCAGGTCCGCGTCCGCGCGGAACGGCTTCTGGTCGTGCCCCTGGTGCAGCGGGTGACTCTTCGGAAAATTGGCGAAGGCCGCGCGCCGGGTCTCGACGACCGGCAGCGCCAGCAGCTCGCAGAGCGCGACCAGCGCCGCGAAACTCTCGGCGTCCGAGCCGACGGCCTCGGCGATCACCAGCGGGTTCTTCGCCTGCACCAGCAGCCGCGCCAGCCGCTCGATGTCCTCGGGCGGGGTCAGGACCTGCGGCGCCGGCGGAACGGTGCGCGCGTGCTTGGGCGGCGTCCAGGGCTCCATCAGCGTCTCGGTCGAGACGCTGAGATAGGTCGGGCCGGTCGGCTGCCGCTGCGCCATCTCGCCGGCGCGGACCACGCTTTCATAGAGGATGTAGGGGCTGCCGGCCTGGGAGGCGTATTTCACCACCGGCTCGATCAGCCGCGTCGTGCCGCCGACAATGCTGAGATTGTTGATCCATTGCGGCCCCGGATCGAAATCCGGCCGCTCGCCATAGGTCATGGTCTCGCCCGAGATCACCACCATGGGAATGCCCGCCGACCAGGCGCCGTGAATGCCCATCGCGCCCTGCAGCAGCCCGCCGCCGGCGTGCAGCAGCACCGCCTGCATCTTGCCGGTCGCCAGCGTGTAGCCGGCGGCCATGTTCACCGCCAGCGTCTCGTGCCAGCAGTCGATGAAGGCCGGCCCCTCGCCGCCGCGGGCGATCTGGTTGGCCATCGCCTCCCACACCGGCGCCCATTCGGTGCCCGGCGAGGAGATGATGTAGTCCACTCCCAGCTTGCGGCAGGCTTCGAGAATCGCTTCGCCGCCGTCCAGCGTGTTTTTCATCGGCGCGCTCCCGTGTTTTGGCGGATCGGGTCACTTGATGGGTTCTTGACGACCGCGCCCGATCGCTCGCCATAGGGTCGCGCCAATGGCTGCGTTTCGCAAGAGCCGGCCGTCACTCCTGCGGATAGCGCCAGGGCTTGTCCGGCTGCGGGGCGTCCTCGTCGAGGGTCCACAGCGGGATCGACAGGCCCTCGGAGACGTCGGCGAAGACCATCTTCATGCGCGAGCCGATGCCGACGCGCTTGACCATCTCGGGCGGCGCGAGCGTGCCGTCCGGCGTCGCCAGGTTGCCGCCGACGCGCAGCCCGTGCTCCGGCCCCGGCTTGCCCTTCTGCGTGTCGAGCTCGACCAGCAGGATCAGGTAAGGCACGCGCTCCTTGAAGGCCGGCTGGATGCCGTGACGCACCTCGCTGTAGGAATAGACCGTGCCCTTGCCTTCGACCGGAACCCAGCTCGAGCGCAGGCTGCCGCAGTGATGGCATGCCGCGCCCGGCGGATAGCGGATGATGCCGCAGTCGCTGCATTGCTGCAGGTGGAAGTCGTGCGCGGCGCAATGCTTGAAATATTCCGTGTTCTCGATGTCCAGCTCGGTGACGGTCAGCGTCATGCCGAGATAGTCGCCCTTCAGTCCGGCCATGATCCGATCCTCCCTCAGTCGCCGCGCCGCATGACCAGCGCCGAGCCGATCCCCGGCGTGGCCCAGCCCATGTTGCAAGTCAGCTCCGGGTCCTTCACGGCACGGCAGCCGCCCTCGCGGTAGTCGTGGGTATGGCGCTTCTTGCCGTCCGGGCCGGCCGGGCAGGAATCGTCGACCTCGCCGCGAAGCTGGCGGACATTCTCGATCACCATGTTCATGCCGTGGGTGTAGCCCTCGCAGAGATGCCCGCCCGCGGTGTTGTTCGGCCGCTTGCCGCCGAGCTCGATGATGCCGCTCGAGACGTAATCCCCGCCCTCGCCCTTCTTGCAGAAGCCGTAATCCTCGAGCTGCAGCATCGCGGTGAAGGTGAACGCGTCGTAGGAGCCGGTGATGTCGATATCCTCCGGCCCGACGCCGGCGTTCTTCCACAGGATGTCCTTGGCGTAATGCCCGGCGACGGTGGAGATCGGGCCGACCTGGTAATGCACCTCGGGCCGCGGCTTGCAGCAGCGCCCGACGACCGAGCGGATGAGCGGCGCCGTGTGCGGCGTGTCCTTCGCCCGGTCGGCGCGGGTGATGATGATCGCCGTGGAATTGTCGGTCTCGACGCAGCAGTCGAGCAGGTGCAGCGGCTTGCAGATGAAGCGGCTGTTGATCACGTCGTCCACCGTGTAGCGCTTCTTGTAATAGGCCTTGGGGTTGTTGGACGCGTGCTTGCTGTGCGCGACCTTCACATGCGCGATCTGCTCGGGCGTCGTGCCGTAGTCGTACATGTGGCGCATGAAGGTCAGGCTGAAGCGCTGCCCGGCGCTCTGCCAGCCATAGGCGCGGTCGTGCAGCGCATCGCCGCTCACCGGCACGGCCGAGCGCGCGCCGGTACCGCCGATGCGCACCTCGCTGTAGCCGTTCATGGCGCGGAAGATGACGACCGCGTTGCACATGCCGGCCTCGATCACGCCGGTGGCGATGCCGATCAGCGCCTCGGTCGAGGAGCCGCCGCCGTGCACGTCCATGAAGAAGTTCGGCCGGATGCCGAGGTCGCCCGCGATGACCGGCGAAAAGGTCGAATCGTTGCCGGAATAGGACAGCATGCCGTCGATGTCGGCGGGCGACATACCGGCGTCCTTGATCGCGTTGCTGATCGCCCAGCAGGCGAGCGCCCGCGTCGTGCGGCCCGAGCCGCGCATGTACTCGGTCTCGCCGATCCCGGTGATGGCGTATTTGTCCTGCAGATGCTTCGGTGTCGAGGCGTCGATCTCGCTGGTTCGCGCCATGTGTCTTCCCTCCCTGGTTGCCGCGCCGCTCTTCGGGGCGTGCCGGTCGCTCCAGTCCGCTTCTATCCTACACCAAAGCGCCAAAGGCCGCGCGCGGGCGGGTCGCGACGGCGCTACGACCGGATTTGCATCCCCTGCGTCCGCGCCGATACCATGGCCGTCACCGCCCGCGACGCGGCGGCCGAAGCGTCGACTTCACAGCGAAAGGACAGGAACGATGCCGCTGCCGGAATACGAGGTCTTTGCAATCAAATACGGCGAGCGCGTCGGCAAGCGCGGCGCGATCTTCGTCCATGGCGACCCGCATGACGCGCCGCTCGCGATGGACTATTTCGTCTGGGTGATGCGCTGCCCGGAGCGCACGGTCGTCCTCGACATCGGCTTCAGCGAGGCGGAAGGCAAGCGGCGCGGCCGCACCTGCCTGCGCTGCCCGGCCGAAAGCCTGAAGCTGGTCGGCGTCGACCCCGCCGAGGTCGAGGACGTGATCATCTCGCACATGCATTACGACCATGTCGGCACGCTCGAGAAGTTCCCCAAGGCGCGCTTCCACATCCAGGACGAGGAGATGGCCTTCGTAACCGGCCGGGCGATGACGCACCCGGCGCTGCGCCATTCTTTCGTGCTGAGCGAGGTGTTGGAGATGGTCACCGCCGTCTACGGCGACCGCGTCGTCTTCCACAACGGCGACGAGGAGGTCTTCCCCGGCATCTCGGTGCACCACATCCCGGGCCACACCCGCGGGCTGCAGTCGGTCAAGGTGCACACCAAGCGCGGCTGGGTCGTGCTCGCCTCCGACGCCGCGCATTACTACGAGAGCATCTTCGAGGGCACGCCCTTCCTGACGCATGAGAACCTGTTCCAGATGCTGGAGGGCTTCCGCCGCCTGCGCCAACTCGCGCCGAGCGACGCGAACGTGGTGCCGGGGCACGACCCGCTGGTCATGAAGCGCTATCGGCCGCCGTCGCCGGAGCTGGAGGGCATCGTGGTGCGGCTGGACGAGGCGCCGAAGGGCTGAGCGCCCGGCCTCGACCTTAGACGACGCGGATCACGACCCGCAGCAGCAGCGCCGCGCCGATCGCCAGCAGCAGGATCAGCGTCCAGCGCCGCGCCTTTTCCGGGTCGGCCCGGTGGAAGGCGTGCGCGCCGAGCCAGCTCCCCGCCAGCACGACCGGCAGCAGCAGCGCCGCGCGCAGCACCGCCGTGCCGTCGAGCATGCCGTTGGCGTAGGCGAACAGGCAGGCGACCGGCGCGAGCCCCAGCAGATAGGCGATGATCGATGCCCGGCTCGTCCTGTGCGCGAGCGGCGCCGACAGGTAGTAGAGGAAGACCGGCGGGCCCGGGATGCCGACGCCGCCGGTCAACAGCCCCGCGACCAGCCCGACCGAGGCGGTGCCCCGCCAGGACAGCGTGCCGCCCAGCAGCCGCCCGCGCCACAGCAGCAATGCCGCGACGATGACCGTGACCGCGACCGCGCCGCGCGTCATATCCGCCGGCAGGCTGACGATCGCGGCGAGGCCGAGCGGCACGCCGACCGCCGCGCCGAGCCAGATCCAGCGGAGTGAGGCCCAGTGCACGTCGTGGCGGATCGAGGGCAGGAGATGCAGGCTGACCGCCAGCTCCAGCATGAAGGTCACGGGCACGACCGCGACCGGCGGCAGCACCAGCGACAGGCTCGGCACCCAGAGCAGCGACGAGCCGAAGCCCGTGTAGCCGCGGATGAAGGCGGCGACGAACATGACGCCGAGACAGAAGGCGACGATCGGCGGGCTCATGCCCGCGACCGCGCCGGAGAGCACGGACAGGATCCCGCTCACCGGCACGCCACTCCACGATCCATGCCGGCCCTTCCCCCCTGCCCGTCCCCGGGCGTTGCGCTTATTTCATCAAACGGTGCGGAGTCGTCTCAAACAAGCGCTTGCTTGTCCACCCAAATTGCCTTCCAGTAGGGCAAAGCCTGGGATGACGACCATGCCGGAAGACGCCTCCCTGACGCCGGACGATGACCGGGGCGACCGCAGCTCCGCCGTACAGCGCGCCTTCGCGCTGCTCGAGATGATCGTCGCCGAGAACCGGCCGATGAGCCTGGCGCAGATGGCCGACACGCTCGCTCTGCCGAAGCCGACCGTGCACCGCCTCGCCGCCCGGCTCGAGGCCGACGGCCTGCTGGCGCGCGAGCCCTCGGGCAAGCAGTTCACTATCGGCCCGCGGCTGACCGCGCTCGCCGTCGGTACGCTGACCGCCGCCGCCAGCCGCGCGCCACGCCACGCGGTGCTGGAATGGGTCGCGGCGGAGACCGGCGAGACCTGCAACCTCGGCATGCTCGACGGCAACGCGGTGGTCTATCTCGACCGGGTCGAGACGCATTGGCCGCTCCGCCTGCAGCTCTCGGTCGGCAGCCACGTGCCGCTGCACTGCACCGCGATGGGCAAGCTGTTCCTGGCGCATATGGCGAAGCGGACGCGCGAGCGCTTCTACGCGGCGGGGCCGCTCCGGCGCTACACCGACCACACGATCACCGAGCCGGCGGCGATGGAACAGGAACTGGAACAGGTCCGCGCCGACGGCTTCACCGTCAACGACCAGGAATACATGGTCGGCCTTGTCGGCCTCGCCGTCCCGGTCCCCGACGCCGCCCGCAAAGGCCGCTTCGCCGCCGCGCTCGCCATCCACGCCCCCGAGCCGCGCCTGGACGCGACCGAGATCCAAAGGCACCTGCCCGCCCTCCGCGACGCGGCGGCGCGGCTGAGCACGCTGTTCGCGGAGCCGGCGTGAGGACATGTCCGCCCAGCGCACATGGACCCCACGGATAAACCGTGGGGTGACGAAATCTTTAATGACACGTCATGCCACGGCTTGTCCGTGGCATCCATTGGAGCGGAAAACCATCAATACGGCCCGGGCTCGATCGGGGTGCCGTCGAAGAAGCGTTGCGCGCGGAAGCGGGTGAGGTCATGGCCGGGCGGGCGGCCGGTGATCACGTCGGCCATGATGCGGCCGATCGCCGGGCCGATGCCGAAGCCATGGCCGCTCAACCCCGTGACGATATAGAGCCCTTTGATCGTGTCGTCCTCGCCCAGCGTCGGCACGGCGTCCGGCGTCACGTCGATCATGCCGGCCCAGGCCTCGGCGAGCTTGACGCCGGCGAGCTCGGGGTAGCGCTTCGGCAGGCGCTCCTTGATGTCGCGCACGGCGCGCGGATTGGGCGGCGGATTGAGCACCCGCATGCGCTCGAACGGGGTCACCTCGTCCGCCGTCCAGCGGCTGGGCTGGCCCCAGGCGCCGGGATAGCCCTTGGGCGCGCCGAGATGGAGCCGCACGTCCTTGGCGCTCCGCCGCAGCAGCGGAATGTACTTCATGAAATATTTGAACGAGCGCGGCCCGATATAGTGCTCGGCCAGCACGCCGCTGGAGACCGTGTAGCCGCCGTCGTTGCGCCGGCGGATCGCCAAGCCCGGCGCGTTCGTGTTGTGGACGTAGGCGAAGGGCGCCGGCTCGGTGCGGGCCACGGTCGAGCGCACCGCGAGCTGCGGCAGGTCGATCCCGGCATTGGCGGCGAAATAGGTCGACCAGGCGCCGGCCGCCAAAACCGCCTGGGCGCAGCGCACCCGCCCCTTTTCCGTCACCACCCCGGCGACGCGGCCGCCCTCCAGATCGAGCGTACGCACGGCACAGCCCTCGATGATGCGCACGCCCAGCCGCTGCGCCGCGCGGGCAAGCGCGGGAATGGCGACGAAGGGCTCGCCGCGGCCGTCGCTCTCGGTCAGGATGCCGCCGAGAAACGTGCCGCGGATATTCGGGAAGCGCGCCTCGACTTCCGCCTTGCTCAGAAGCCGCGTGTCGAGCTGGTACGCGCGCGCCTGCGCGTGCCACGTCTCGAAGAGCTTGAGCCGGTCCTCGGTCTCGGCGAGGTGCAGCGCGCCTGACTCGGTAAAGGTGAGATCCGCCTCCCCCGTCTTCTCCGCGAGCCCGCGCCAGATGCGGTTGGACTCGATCATAATCGGCAGCTCGGCTTGGTCGCGGCCCTGCTGGCGCACCCAACCCCAGTTGCGGCTCGACTGCTCGCCGGCGACCCGGCCCTTGTCGCAGAGCAGCACCTTGACGCCGCGCTCCGCCAGGAAGAAGGCGGTCGCGGTGCCGGCCACCCCGCCGCCGATGACGACGACGTCGACCGCGTCCGGCAGCGGGTCGTTGAAGTTAATCGGGGATTTGTCCGTGATCATCGGCATGGCGCCGGCAAGTTTCACCTCAAATTCTCCCGCGACGCAATCGAAAGCTCGCGCCGGCCGATACAATTGAAACAATTTGGCCCGCCCCGGAAATCCGCCGGAAACACCGGCCGGCTAGCCTCCCGGCCGATCCACGCATGCCACGCACGCAAACGACCGGAGGACGGCCAATGACCCGATATGATCGCTTCGGCGCGCCCGTTTCGAGCGCCAACAAGGCATCCATCGACGCCTTCAACGACGCCGCGGCGCTGATGCTGAGCTTCTGCAAGGACCCGCTCGCCAAGATCGAGGCCGCGATCGCCGCCGATCCCGACTTTGTCATGGGCCATTGCTTCCGCGCCGGCCTGTTCCTGATCTCGAGCGAGGCGGCCTGCGAGCCCGAGCTGAAGCGCATTCTCAAGACGCTGAACCGGCTGGCGCCGGTTGCGAACGAGCGCGAGCGCGGGCATATGGCGGCGATCCGGGCATGGTCCGCACGCGACTTCCACCACGCGTCCGAGGAATACGGCCGCGTGGTCATGGACTGTCCGCGCGACATCGTGGCCCTGCAGTTCGCGCATCAATGCGACTTCCTGCTGGGTCAGGCGGCGATGCTCCGCGACCGCGTGTCGCACGCCCTGCCCGCCTGGTCGGCCGCGGACGCGGACTACCCCTTCCTGCTCGGCATGCACGCCTTCGGGCTGGAGGAGTGCGGACAGTTCGAGCGCGCGGAAGCGGCGGGCAAGCGCGCCGTATCGCTGCAGCCCAAGGACGCCTGGGCGCATCACGCGGTCGCCCATGTCTACGAGATGCAGGACCGGACCGAGGAAGGCATCCGCTGGCTCGACTGCGGCGCGCGCCACTGGTCGTGCAACAACATGTTCGCCTACCACAACTGGTGGCATCTGGCGCTCTATCACCTGGAGAACGGCGACATCGCAAGCGTCCTGGCGCTCTACGACAAGGCGATCCGCCCCGCATCTTCGGCGGTGGCGATGGAGATGGTCGACGCCGCCTCCATGCTGTGGCGGCTACACCTGCGCGGCCTGGAGGTCGGCGACCGCTGGAACGAGCTAGCGGATCATTACGCCCGTTGGACCGCGGACACCTATTATCCCTTCAATGACATGCACGCGATGATGGCCTTCGTCGCGACCGGCCACGCCGCGGAGAGCCGGCAGCTCGTCGCCGCCCTCGAAGGCGCCGCCGGGGCGCGCGACTCCAGCGCGCGGATGATCCGCGACATCGGCCTGCCGGCGGTCCGAGCGATGCGGGCCTTCGGCGACGGCGACTATTCGCTGTGCTTCGAGACGCTGCTGGACGTCCGTAAGCGGGCGGCCGGCTTCGGCGGCAGCAACGCACAGCGCGACGTGCTCAACCTGACGCTGGTCGAGGCCGCGATCCGGGCGGGCGACCGCGCGGCGGCGCGCGCCATCGCCAGCGAGCGCCGCCTGGCGCGGCCGCAGAGCCCGCTGGCGCGCGCGCTGCTCAGGCGCATCGACGCGATGCCGGAAAACCCAGCCGGTATCGGCCAGGCTGCCTGACGGCCTCCCCTTAATACCCACCGAACGTTGCCGGATCGCGCTCAGGGCTTGCCCTGGGCGCGATCCTGCGCCTCATGCCGCGCCCCCTTCAAATGCCGTTCAGAGAAGCTTAATTACTGCCGCATTAAGATTGTTTCCGGCCACCGTTCTGTTAAATCATGCCGAACAGCCAACGGAAGCCCCCATAACGTGACGACAGCCTTACCTCCTCCGCCGCCGCTGCCATGCCGTGCCGCGGCGCTGTTCCTGGATTTCGACGGGACGCTCGTCGAGTTCGCCAACCGTCCCGAGGCGGTGGCTGTCGACCGGCTCATCCTCGAGGTGCTGCGCCAGCTCACGGAGTGCAGCAGCGGCGCGGTGGCGATCATCACCGGCCGGGATATCGAGACCATCGACCGCTTCATCGCGCCGCTGCGCCTGCCGGTCGCCGGCGCGCACGGCCATGTCCGCCGCACCGCCGGCGGCGAGGTCGTCGAGACCGCGGTGGACCAGGACGCGCTCGGCGCGATCGCCGAGGCGCTCGAGCGCTTCGCGGCCGACAAGCCCGGCCTGATCGTCGAGCGAAAGAGCAAGTCCGTCGCCCTGCACTACCGCCTCGCGCCGGACTGCGCCGATGCCGCGCTCGCCGCGGTCGAGAAGGCGATCGCCGATGCCCCGGCGTTTACCCTTCTGCAAGGAAAGTTCGTTTACGAGGTCCGCAGCGCGCTCACGGACAAGGGACGCGCCATCGCGGCCTTCATGGGCGAGGCGCCTTTCGCCGGCCGGCTGCCGGTCTTCGCCGGCGACGACGTGACCGACGAGGAAGGCTTCGACCTCGTGAACCGGCAGGGCGGCCTGTCGATCAAGGTCGGCGCGGGATGCTCCGCGGCGGCCTACCGGCTGGAAAGCCCCTCCGATCTGCGGAAGTGGCTGGAGACGATGGCGACGAGCGCCGCAGAGGACGGGTGTCGATGACCGGTACGCTCAATATTGGCATGATCGGCAATTGCAGCTTCGCCGCGCTGATCGATCCGCGCGCCCGCATCGTCTGGAGCTGCATGCCGCGCTTCGACAGCGACGCCTTCTTCAACGCCCTGATCAACGACGCGCGCGAGGATGGCGACGCGCTCGACGGCGCCTTCTCGATCGAGCTCGAGAACTTCACCGCCTCGCATCAGGCCTATATCGACCGCACCGCGGTCCTCAAGACGATCCTGCACGGCGACGACGGCTCGATCGAGGTGACCGATCTGGCGCCGCGCTTCTACCTGCGCGGCCGGCCGTTCCGCCCGCGCACCATCATCCGGCGCATCCGGCCGATCTCCGGCAGCCCGCGCATCCGCATCCGCATGCGGCCGACCTTCGACTACGGCCGGCTGCAGCCGCACAAGACCCGCGGCTCGAACCACATCCGCTACACGGCGAACGACCAGACGCTGCGTCTGACGACCGATGGCGCGGTTGACTACATCCTGAACGAGACGGCGTTCAACCTGACCGAGCCGGTGAACCTGATCCTCGGTCCCGACGAGACGCTGTCGGGCGGCATCGACGAGACCGCGCGCGACTTCGAGGAGCGCACGATCGACTACTGGCGCGACTGGACGCGCCGGCTCGCCGTCCCGATGGAATGGCAGGACGCGGTCATCCGCTCGGCGGTCACGCTCAAGCTCTGCTCCTACGAGGAGACCGGCGCGATCATCGCCGCCGCGACCACCTCCATCCCCGAATCGGCCGACAGCGGGCGCAACTGGGACTACCGCTTCTGCTGGATCCGCGACGCCTTCTTCGTCGTCCGGGCCCTCAACAGCCTGTCCGCCGTGCGGACCATGGAGAATTATTTCGGCTGGATCATGAACGTGATCGCCGACGCGAAGGGCGGCCATATCGGCCCGGTCTTCGGGATCGGCCGGGAAAACGACATCGTCGAGCGCGAGATCGAAACGCTGCGCGGCTATCGCGGCATGGGCCCGGTGCGTATCGGCAATCAGGCGCATTCGCATATCCAGCACGACGTCTACGGCAATGTCGTGCTGGGCGCGGCGCAGGCCTTCATCGACCAGCGCATGACGCGGCGCGCCGGCGTCACCGATTTCGAGCGACTCGAGCAGGTTGGCGAACAAGCGTTTCGCGTCTACAATCAACCCGACGCAGGCATGTGGGAACTCCGCTCGCGCGCGCGTGTTCACACATCATCGAGCCTCATGTGCTGGGCGGCATGCGACCGCCTCGGCAAAATCGCCGCCCATCTGGGGCTCACGGACCGTCAGGCGAAGTGGTCGTCACGCGCGGCGCAGATCAAGCAGGAAATCCTCGCCCGCTCATGGTCCGACAAACGCAATGCCTTCGTCGAAAGCTTCGAAGGAGAAGCCCTGGATGCAAGTGTCCTGCTGATGGCGGAAGTTGGCTTTATCGATCCGTACGATCAGCGTTTCGTCGCAACCGTTGACGCCATCGGCGCCGTGCTCGGCGACGGCCCGCATGTCCGCCGCTACGAGGCGCCGGACGACTATGGCACGCCGGAGACGGCCTTCAACTTCTGCGCCTTCTGGCGCGTCGACGCCCTCGCGCGCGTCGGGCGCATTGACGAGGCGCGCGACTATTTCGAGCAGCTCCTCGCCTTCCGCAACCAGGTCGGCCTGATGTCGGAGGACACCTGCCCGACGACCGGCGAAATGTGGGGCAATATCCCGCAGACCTATTCGATGGTCGGCATCATCAATTCCGCCATGCTGTTGTCGAAGCCGTGGGAGGCGGTGGTGTGACACGCCTGGTCGTCGTTTCCAACCGGGTCGCGAACCCCGACCAATCCGCCCAATCGGGCGGGCTGGCGGTTGCCTTGGGCGACGCGCTGCGGGAAAAGGGCGGACTCTGGTTCGGATGGAACGGCAACGTCACGGACAGCCTGACGGCAAACCGCGTGGATCTCGACGATTCGGGGCCCTACGCGACGGCGACGGTGTCCCTGACCGAGGACGAGTACCAGTCCTATTACACCGGCATGGCGAACAACCTGCTGTGGCCGGTGCTGCATTACCGGCTCGACCTGGCCCGCCTCGACGCCAGCTACATGCAGGGCTACCGGCAGGTGAACTCGCGCTTCGCCGACCGGCTTCGCAGCCTGCTGCGCCAGGACGACCTGATCTGGGTGCACGACTATCACCTGATCCCGTTCGGCGCCGAGCTGCGTGCGCGCGGCTGCGGCAACGCCATCGGCTTCTTCCTGCACATCCCCTTCCCGCCGCCTGACATGCTGGTCGCCTTGCCCGGCCACGAATGGCTCGTGCGGTCGATCTTCTCCTACGACGTGGTCGGCTTTCAGACCACCTCCGACCTCGGCAACTTCCAGCGCTACGTGATCGAGAACGCCGACGGCAAGCTCGAGGCGGACAACCGCCTCACCGCCTTCGGCCGCACGATCCTGGTCAAGGAATTTCCCATCGGCATCGACGTCGACGCGTTCCGCGCGATGGCGCACACGCCGGAAGCGGACGAGATCGTCCAGCGCATGCATCGCCGCACCGTCGAAGCGTCGCAGATCATCGGCGTCGACCGGCTGGACTACACCAAGGGCCTGCCCGAACGCTTCATCGCCTTCGAAAAGCTGCTCGAGCAGTATCCGGAGAACAGCAAGCGCGTGAACCTGATGCAGATCGCGCCGCCGACGCGCGAGGATGTCGATGCCTACGCCGACATCCGCGAAGAGCTCGAGCGGCTGTCCGGCGCGATCAACGGCCGCTTTGCCGATTTCGACTGGACGCCGATCCGCTACATCCATCGGACCGTGGCGCGGGCGACCCTGGCCGCGCTGTTCCGCGGCAGCCGCATCGGCCTCGTGACCCCGTTGCGCGACGGCATGAACCTCGTCGCCAAGGAATACATCGCCGCCCAGGACGACGACAATCCGGGCGTGCTCGTGCTCTCGAAATTCGCCGGCGCGGCCGAAGACCTGCAGGAAGCGCTGCAGGTGAACCCCTACGACGCCTACGAGGTCGCCGCCGCCATGCAGCGCGGCCTCTCCATGTCGCTCGAGGAGCGGCGCGAGCGCCACGGCGCGCTGCTCAGGCGCATCCGCGCGCGCGATGCGCGGCACTGGCGCCAGGACTTCGTTTCCCACCTTCAAGCCGTCGCTTCGGCGGTTCATCACTAGACGACTGGCGCCCCGCCGCCATCTCCGCGGGACTTATCATCTTTCGGGAGGAGAGCAAGGGTGAAGATCACCATTCTCGACGACTATCACGACACCATCCGGACCCTGCCCTGCTTCAAGAAGCTGGCCGGCCACGACGTGACGATCTGGAACGACCATGTGCAGGATGTGGACGCGCTGGCCGAGCGCCTCGCCGACACCGAGGCGCTCGTCCTGTTCCGCGAGCGGACTAAGATCCGTACCCCACTGCTCGAGCGACTGCCCAAGCTCAAGCTGATCAGCCAGCGCAGCGTCTTCCCCCATATCGACATCGGCACCTGCACGCGGCTGGGCGTGATCGTATCCTCGGACCAGCATCCGGGCAGCGCATCCTACGGCACGACCGAGCTCACCTGGGGCCTGATCCTCGCCGCCATGCGCCGTATCCCGCAGCAGATGGCGTCCCTCAAGGCCGGCAAGTGGCAATCGGGCATGGGGCTGTCGTTGCACGACAAGACGCTCGGCATCTACGGCTACGGACGGATCGGCAAGGTGGTCGCCGGCTACGGCGTCGCCTTCGGCATGAAGGTGCTGGTCTGGGCGCGCGAGGCGTCGCGCGAACGGGCGCGCGCCGACGGCTACGAGACCGCCGCGAGCAAGGAAGACTTCTTCGAGCGCTGCGACGTGCTCTCGCTCCACATGCGGCTCTACGACGCCACGCGCGGCATCGTCACTGCGGCCGACCTCGCGCGCATGAAGCCGACGGCGCTGCTGGTCAACACCAGCCGGGCGCCGCTGATCGAGCATGGCGCGCTGGAAGCTGCGCTTGCCAAGGGACGCCCCGGCATGGCCGCGGTCGATGTCTACGAGGAAGAGCCGGTGCGCGACACGTCCCATCCGCTGCTCAACAGGGACAATGTCGTCTGCACGCCGCATATCGGCTACGTCACCTGGGACGAGCATCAGGTCCAGTTCGATTCGATCTTCGACCAGATCCTGGCCTACGCGAAAGGCGCGCCGATCAACGTCGTCAATCCCGAGGTCTTGAAAGGCGCGTAAGGGTCGCGGGACCCCGCCTAATCGCATTCGCATTTAGGAACGCTTTGGAAGCGCTGTGCGTCCTTCGACAGGCTCTGGAAGAGGCGGTTTCTTCGCGGCGTTAAGAAAAGCCTCATGCTGAGCTTGTCGAAGCACGCAGGACGTTGGTTCCATTCTGCTTTGTCGCGCTGGCCGCTGTTGCGACGGCCCTGAATCGTTAGCCGATTTGCCAGCGGCCCGGCCGCGCCGGTACCCTGGCGGGACAGCCGCCCCCGACCCCATGGCCGCCCACGCGGCCCCTCGCCCGCCGGGACGCGGCCTACCGCAATCAGACCGGGAGGAGCGATCATGCTCACGATCATTCCGTTGGGTCGGTATGCCGGCGCCGAGGCGTTCGGCGTCGACCTCCGCACGCCGCTGGATACGGAAACCCGAAAGCGCCTGAACGACGCGCTGGTCGAGCATGTCGCGCTGGTCGTGCGCGACCAGCAGCTCCAGGACGCCCATGACTTCCTCACGGCGATGAAGAATTTCGGCGATCCGGTCGAGCAGAATTTCATGGCCTACCGGGACGAATCCGAGCCCTTCGTCAACAAGATCTCGAATACCTTCCCCGACAAGCACGGCAAGCGGGTCTATCACTCGAACTACTGGCACACCGACCATACCAACCGGCCGGAGCCGCCGAGCTATACCGCGCTCTACGCGCTCGAGCTGCCGAAGAGCGGCGGCGGCAGTACGGGAATCGCCAACATGCGCGCCGCATACGAGGCGCTGCCGGCGGCGATGAAGGCGCGGATCGGCGGCCTCGAGACGGTCAACGTCTTCCAGGGCAGCGCATCCAAGAAGAAGTCCGCGCGCTACGGCGTCTCCGCCCGCTCTATCGACGACAAGCCGGTGATCCATCCCCTCATCCGCACCCATCCGGAGAACGGCACCAAGGCGATCTACATGCACCAGGGCAAGGTCGAGCAGTTCGTCGGCATGACGCCCGAGGACAGCCAGGCGCTGATCGAGGCGCTGCTGGACACCGCGATCCGGCCGGAATTCGTCTATCGCCACGAATGGCGCCTCGGCGATCTGCTGATCTGGGACGACCGCTCGACCATGCACATGGCCTTCGCGGATTACGACCTGACCGAGACGCGCACGCTCTATCGTCTGCTCATCAAGGGCGACCGTCCTTTCTGAAGAGAACGCCCGCGGAGCCGCTGGCCGGACTCTCGCCTTTTTGGAGTGACGTAACCCTTCGTTGCACCTAGGGTGGGTAGGCTGCGACGAAATCAAGAAACAAAATGGGGGGATTTCGCGATGATGAGCCTGCTGTTTCTGCTCTTCCTGGTCGCGATCGTGCTGGCATTGATGGACAAGGAGCGGCCGTCGCTGGCCACCTACGTCGTCGCCATGGCGGTGAGCCTGTTCTGGTTCTACCACCACGTCGGCGCCACGCTGCACATCCAGCTGTGAGGGCGCGGCCATGAACGGCGATACCGACACCACAATCTTCCGCAACCTCAATGCGTTGGGCGTGCTCGCCGTCTGCATCGTGCTGCTGACGGCCTTTTACGATCAGTTCACCGGCGGCGGCCTGCCCTGCCCGCTCTGCCTGCTGCAGCGCATCGGCTTCGTGGGCGTGCTGTGCGGGCTGCTGCTCAACGTGATCCGCGGGCCGAAGCCCGATCATTACTCGATCATGATCGTCAGCGCCTTCTTCGGGGCGGCCGTCGCGCTGCGCCAGGTCACGCTGCACATCGTTCCGCCCGATCCGGGATATGGCGGCACCTTCGTCGGCCTGCATTACTACACCTGGGCCTTCCTGGTGTTTGCCGCGATCATCCTCGGCACGGCGCTGATCGCCGCCTACAGCACGCAGTATCACAGGCAGCGCTTCATCGGCTTCGGCGCGCAGAACGCGCTCGGCAAGCTGGCGATCGTCGCCGCCGTCTTCGTGGTCGCGGCGAACGTGCTCTCGACTTTCGCCGAGTGCGGTCCCGGCCAGTGCCCCGACAACCCGGTGTCCTACTGGCTGTTCGGCTGACGCGGACCGACGCCGCGCCTTGACATCAATCAAGAAGCAGGCGATCGAGATCGCCGATAGTGATCGCTCCGTACCGAAGGGAAGTTGGAGACCATGGAGCCGGCATTGAGCAGCAATCCACCCGCCCCGCCGCTGGGGCTGCAGGTTGGCATGGTCGCGGTCGGCCTCGTCACCGGCCTTCTCTCGACATCCTCGGCGACGATGTTCGAGCAGGCGCTGCCGCCGACGGCGGTCGCCCTGGTGCCGGCGCTGATCTACGGCGCGCTCACCGCCACCTATCTCTGGGCCACGGGGTTCGCGCGCCCGTCGCGCGCCGGCGCCTTCTTCGTCGCCGTGCTGGTGATCTGGGGCGTCGCGGTCCACATCGCGCCGCTCACCTGCGGCGACTGGCTGCGCGGCAGCGGCTTCTTCTGCAGCCTCACGGCAGCCGGGCTGGCCGGTGGCGGCGCGGGCGCGGCAGCGCTGGCGGTCTGCTGCGCGTTCCTGTTCCCGGCCTTCCGCAAGCCGTGGCCGATCGCCGCGATGACCGCCGTCGGCGTCGCGACCGGCGGGCTGCTCTCCTTCGGCGAGCTCGCCATGTTCTGCGGCTGGCAGGCCGGCATGAACCTCGTGCTCGCCCTCACCCTGCGGCGCGTGTCGGCGGCCTAGCCGTTCAGGCGGCGCTCCGACCTTCCTGCGCATCCAGGAATTCGATGACGACGCGGTCGAAGGCGTCGGGATTCTCCCAGATGCCGAGATGCGCGGCCTCGATGATCACCTCGTGCGCGCCGGGGATGAGCCGCGTCAAGTCGCTGGTCTGATCGACCGGAGTCGTCACGTCGAGCCGGCCGCAGACCACGCGCGTCGGCACTTTCACCTGCGGGCAGAGTGGGCTGAAGTCGGGCCCGAGAATACCGCGTATCGAATCGAGATACGCTTCCTTCCGCGCGAGACAGATCCCGGCGACGAGCGCATCCACCACCGGCGCCGGCACGTCCGGCATCAGCCGCGCCGCCGCGTATTGCCGGGCATACTGGCGCATCGACATGTAGCGCAGGCATTTCCCCGATTCCGCGATACGGTCAGCGGAATGCCGCGCGTTCTGCGCGAAGGTGTCGATCAGCATGAGCGAGCGCAGCATGCCGGGCCAGCGCGCGTTGAACGCCAGCATCACCGGCCCGCCCATCGAGTAGCCGATGAAATGCGCCCGCTCGACGCCGAGCGCGTCGAGCCCGGCCTTGAGGTCCTCGGCCGAAGCCTCCACGCTCCAGCGCCCGTTCAGGCTTGAGAAGCCGTAGCCGCGCTGGTCGAAGGCGATGCAGGTGAAGCGATCACGGAGCGTTTCGATCTGCCGCCGCCAGGTGCCCGAGAAGCCACCGAGATAATGCACGAAGACGACGGCCGGCCCGGTCCCCGTCTTCACGTAGTGCAAGGTCTCGCCGTTGACCGCCACGGTAGGCATGCCAGCGCTCCTAGATCGGCCCGTAGCGGCGACGCACGCTCGCGATCAGCCCGTCATACTGCGCCTGCGTCGGCCGCACGCCGTGCTGCGCCTGGACCGCCTCGGCGATAGCGTCGTAGTCCCGGCCCTGCCGCGTCATGCGGATCATGGTGACGCAAGCGTCCAGCTCGGCTGGCACCTCGACCAGGTAGTCGCCCCACCGCGCGTAGCCGTAGGGCACCTCTCCGCCGAGGTAGCGGCCGTCCGGGCCGACCTCGAGCCCGCTCATGTCATCCCTTTCTCCCGCGGCGCGGGCGGCTCAGGCCTTGGCCTTGGCGCGGTTCCGCTCGAGCCAGGACTCGACCATGATCACCGATTCGTCCACGGCGTCGTTCTGCATGCCCTTCAGCGCCGCGATCGTGCGGACGAGACAATCGGCCCGCTCGATATACTGAGCGCCGTTCAAGAGCGCACGCGCCGCCGAGGACGGCTTGGTCAGCCCGTTCGCCGCGGCCGCGTATTTCTCGAACGGCACCAGATCCTTCGGATCGGCACCCATGCTCTGGCACACCGAGCTTACCCAATTATAGACCGAGCGCGACAGCGCGAGATCGCTGTGCACCGCGTCCTTGATCGAGCGCATGTCGTCCTTGCCGACGCAGCGGTAGTTGCCGGTCAGCAGCATGCTCCACTTGGCCAGCGGCACGAAGACGGACTCATGCACCTTGAGCTTGACCGGCAGCTCGACCTTGCTGCCGTCGCCGGGGTCGAAGCGGATCGCCTCGATATCCGCCTGGAGCTGTTTCAGGATCGCGGTATCCGCGTCGGAGTCGAAGCGCGCCGCCTTGAAGTTTGTCGGCAGGCTGACCTGCAGCACGTTGACCTTCTCTTCCGGCGGGCGGAAGGCCTGTGGGTCCGGGCTGCACAGCGTGATCGTCTTGGGGTCGAAGCTGTCCCACACGCTCGCATCGGTGTAGCAGCGCGTCAGCTTGCTGGTGTCGAGGCCGGGAATGCGCGCGAGATAGGGCAGCGGCGGCATGTTCATGATCGACATGCAGGGCTTGCGCGACTTGGCTACCGCGTCCAGCAGCTCGCGCACGCCGGGCGAGCGGAATTGCGGCTCCTGCATCGCGAGCGCGATCAGGTCGTAGTCGGCGGGATCGACGTCGCCCGGCCCGCCGGCCGACAGCTTCCCCGGCAGCTTGCGCGAGTCGATCTCGACCAGGCCCTCGCGACCCTTGACGGGGATGCGGACGCGCGCGCCTTCCTTGTTGAACAGAGCCGCTTCGTCCGGCAGGCAGACGAGCTTGACGTTATGGCCGGCGAGCAACAGCTTGATTCCCAAAAGGGAGCCGTATGACGCCCCCATGATGAGGGTATCGTAAGTCTTCATGGCATTTCCTCCCGTGCGCGTCGGTTTTTCCGGCGCGCTCGCTTTTGAGACCGGTGCATTGTCGCCCGGTTCTTCTACCCGAGAGTCTGCCTACTTTTCGCGCAGCGGGTCAACGACCGCGATGCCGCGCGCCGCGTCATTCCGACGCGGCGTCCCGCAAATACGCCCCCTGCTTCTTCAGCGCCGCCTGCACGTCGCGCGCCGAAATCGCCCGCGGCGACAGGCCGGCATTGGCGCTGAGCGCGGCGGCGACGCCGGCGGCGTGGCCCGTCATCCAGCATTGCGGGATCTCGCGCATGAAGGTGTGGGTCTGCGCATCGGTCGAGATGTGCCGTCCGGCGACCAGCAGATTGTCCATCCTGCGCGGCAGCAGTGCGCCATAAGGCACGGAGACGCTGGGGATATTCGGGCTGGTGCTCGGGCTGACGCCGACCTCGTCGTCGAGAATGACGCCGGTCTTGGTCTGCGCGCCGGTCATCTTCGCCATGCCGACGAGCCGCCGGCTGTGCCGCGCGCCGAGCTGCGGCGCGGTCAGCATGAGCCAGGCGTTCTCGAAGCCCGGCACGTTGCCCCGGTAGAAGGCGAGCAGCTCGACGATGCTGTCGCGCGACAGGATCTCGACCTCGGTCAGGTCGTCGATCTCCAGCACGCTGAAGCCCGCGAAGCGCGGCCCCATGAACACGACCACGTCGTTGCGCCAGCTCGTCAGCGGCTGGATGAAATGCTTCGTCGCCTCGCGCCCGCGCTTGAGGATGTCGCGCCAGGCCTCGGGCTCGGAATCCTGGAAGGCGAGCCAGCGCGCGACATCGACGCCCGAGACCAGCGAGGCGGAATTGGCGCAGTGATGGATGTCGTCCTGGTCGATGTCGCCTTCGTAGTCCTCGCCCGCGCGGGCGAACAGGTCGCCGTCGCCGGTCGTATCGACCACGATGGACGCGCGCACCGCCATGCGGCCCTGCTTCGATTCCAGTATCGCGCCCGTGACCTTGTCGTCCTCGACCAGCGGCGCGGCGATCCAGCTATGCAGCAGCAGCTCGATCCCCGCCTCGCGCACCATGGTGAGCGACGCCAGCTTGAGCTGCTCCGGGTCGGTCATCGGCGCGTAGGTCACGGTGCCGTGGAACGCGCTGTGGCGCTGCGCCCAGCGATGCGCCAGCGCCTCGTCGCGCGCGCCCCAGTCCTGCCGGCGCGGGCCGAGGATCGCGTCCTCGGGCAGCCGGTCGAGCAGCTCCTCGCCCATCCCGCGGATCAGCAGCGTGCCCTCCCAGTCGGTCATCCGGTCGATCCAGATCACCAGCCCGCCGGTCGAGAGCCCGCCCAGATGGTTGTAGCGCTCGGCCAGGATGACATGCGCGCCGAGCCGGGCCGCGGCGATCGCCGCCGTGGTGCCCGAGGGGCCGCCGCCGACCACCAGCACGTCGGCGGTGGCGAACAGCGGAATGTCGCGTGCCGGCTCGCGCAGCGTGCCCAGCATCGCCCGACGCGCGCGGCCGTCGCGGCGGCCGCGATAGACGCCCCGGTTGGCGACGTCGTTGGGATCGTTGGTCGGCATGGGCTCAGTCCTCCGACAAGCGGGTGCGATCGTCTACTAGTAGTTCACCGAGCCGGCCGAGCCGCCGTCCACGGCGATCGACTGGCCCGTGACGATGTCCGCCAGCGGCGAACAGAAGAACAGCGCCGCCGCGGCGATATCCTCCGGCTTGATGAGCCGCCCCAGCGGGATCTCGGCCACCGTCTCGGCGGTGATCTGCTCGAGGCTGACATTGGCGTCGCGGGCGCGCCGCTCGAAGCCGCGCATCATCCTCTCGGTCATGGTCGAGCCGGGATGGACGCAGTTGACCGTGACGTTGTGCCGCCCGACATGGCCGGCAAACTGCTTGGTGAAGTTGGCGACGCCGGCGTTGACGATGCCGTTGGTCACGCGCAGCGGCGCGGTGATGCGCGCGGTCATGCCGCCGATATTCACGATCCGGCCCCAGCGCCGCTCCTGCATGAAGGGCATCACCTCGCGGGCGCAGCGGATGTAGGCGAGCAGCTTGACGTCGATATGGTAGCGCCAATTGTCGTCGGTCTGCTCGTCGAAGGGCGCGCTCAGCGAGGTCACCGCGTTGTTGATCAGGATATCGACCCGGCCGCCCGCCGCCGTCGTGGCCTCGCGCACGAAGCGCTGCACGTCTTCCAGCTTGCTGACATCCGCCTGGATCGGCCAGGCCTCGACGCCCTGGGCGCGGATTTCCGCCGCCGCCTGCTCCAGCGTCTCGGGCGTGCGCCCACAAAACGCGATACTCACCCCCTGACCCGCCAGCGCCAGAGCCGTCGCCTTGCCGATGCCGCGGCTGCCGCCGGTGACCAGCGCGACCCGTCCTTTCAACCCGAAATCCATCCGTCTGTCTCCCGTTCGAGGCGTCGATCCGCGCCCTTCCCGAAGAGCTTAGCACGACGCCCCGCGGCGCGCCGATCCGGGGTGGCTCCCTCATTGGGACCGGCAACCTGCGCGCTTCGTCCCTCGAAAGGCTCGGGATGAGGAGGCTCAGCATGAGGCTTTTCCCAATGCCACAAAGAAAGTTGCCTCATCCTGAGCCTGTCGAAGGATGAGGGTGCGCCGTAGGTGCTTCCCCTCTCTGCCCCTGTGGGGCGGAGAGGGC
>CAZPFL010000061.1:0-23022 GCA_964585785.1 uncultured Rhodospirillaceae bacterium | reverse complement strand
ACTACGGCGACGAGATCGGCATGGGCGACAACTACTATCTCGGCGACCGTGACGGGGTCCGGACGCCGATGCAGTGGAGCGCGGATCGCAACGGCGGTTTCTCCCGCGCCAATCCGCAGCAGCTCTACCTGCCGCCGGTGATGGATCCGATCTACGGGTTCCAGTCGATCAATGTCGAGGCGCAGGAGAGCGACCCGTCGTCGCTGCTGAACTGGATGCGGCGCATCGTCTGGGTGCGCGCCCAGTCGAAAGCCTTCGGCCGGGGCGAAATCACCTTCCTCTACCCGACGAACCGAAAGATTCTCGCCTATCTGCGGGCGTTCGAGGAGGAGCGCATCCTTTGTGTCGTCAACCTGTCGCGCTCGCCGCAGGCGGTGGAGCTGGACCTGTCCGAATACCGCGGCCATGCGCCGGTCGAGCTGGCCAGCCGCACGCCGTTCCCGCCGATCGGGGATCTGCCCTATCTGCTGACCCTGCCGGGGCATGGATTCTTCTGGTTCCTCCTCGAAGACGAAGGGGAGGTGCCCAGCTGGCACAACCCGCCGCCCGATGTCCTGCCGGAATTCGTGACCCTGACCGCTTCCGATGGCGTGATCCACTCGATCCTGACGGGACGCGAACGGACGCAGCTCGAGCGCGACGTCCTGCCGGCTTTCCTGCCGCTGCAGCGCTGGTACGGCGCCAAGCAGGAAGGGCGGATCCGGTCGGCCACGGTCAACCGCCTCGGGAGCCTCGGGGACAGTAACCGCGCCATGACGATCGCCGTGACAAAGGCTGGCGCGACAGAGGCGCGCTATTTCCTGCCGCTGTCGATCATCTGGGGAGAAGACAATCTCAAGCCCGGCGCGCCGCTGCTGCCGCACACGCTCGCCAAAGCCCGGAAGGGACCGCGCGTCGGCGCGGTGGTCGACGGTGCGTTCGACGACGGCTTCGCCTTCGAGCTGATGGCGGCCATTCAGAGCGGCAAGCCGGTGCCGGTCGAAAACGGCGTGCTGGAATTCGACGGCACCGAGGCACTGCGCGCGATCGAAAAGCCGGCGACGACGGCGCGGCGCCTCGGCGTCGAGCAATCGAACGTCTCGGTCGTGCTCGACGAAAAGGTCATGCTCAAGATTTACCGCCGGCTGCAAACGGGTCTTCAGCCGGATGTCGAGATTGGCCGCTTTCTGAGCGAGACGGCCGGCTTCACCGGCACGCCGCCCTATCTCGGCTCCGCCGCCTTCGTCGGCAACGACGGTGAAACCACGACGGTCGCGACCGCCTTCGCCTTTGTCTACAATCAGGGCGATGCATGGAGGGGCCTTCTGGACGCGCTCGCCCGCGATCTGGAGCATGTGCGTATCGAGCCCGACGCCGAAGCGGAGCCCTTCGCTTATCCGCTCAGCATCGCGCCCGTTCTCGGCATCCGTACCGCGGAGCTTCATCTGGCCTTCGCAACGCCGACCGACGATCCGGCCTTCGCGATGGAGCCCATTCGCAAGTCGGATCTGAAATCCTGGAGCGCCGCCGTGGCCCGCGAAGCACGGGGCGCCTTTGCGTTGCTGCGCGAGCAGATCGCGAAAATGCCGCAAGAGGTTGCCGAAGACCTCGACGCGCTGCTGGCCGCGCGGGACAATCTGATCCGTCAGATCCGGTCGGTGGAATCGCTCGATCCGTCCGGCGGAAAATCCCGTATCCACGGCGACTATCACCTGGGCCAGGTCCTCATCTGCCAGGACGACGTGATGATCGTGGACTTCGAGGGCGAGCCGCAGCGCGGCATCGACGAACGGCGCGCCAAGTCGTCGCCGCTGCGCGACACCGCCGGCATGCTGCGCTCTTTCGACTATCTCGCCTGGGCGGCGCTGGACCGGCGGCGGGAGATCGCCGGCGCGATCGAGGAAATCGAGCGGCGGCGGGCGATGCGCTGGCGCGACCAGACCGTGCGCGATTATCTCGACGCCTATTTCGGGCGCCTGGCGGACTCGCCGGCAATGTCAGCCGAGCCCGAAACCGCCCAAGGGCTGCTGCGCTTGTTCACGATACAAAAGGCGCTTTACGAAATCGGCTACGAAGTCGCCAACAGACCGGGGTGGGTATCGATCCCCGTCCGGGGGATCGTCGAGATTCTCCGGCAGGAAGGAGCCAACGAATGACCGCCGCAAAAGTAACGCCGTCCTTGCCGGATCCGGCGGAAGTCGAAGCGGTCGTGAGCGGCGCGCATGGCGATCCGTTCAAGGTGCTCGGCATGCACGGCGGGGGCGACGCGCCGCTGACGGTCTGTGCGTTTTTGCCGGGAGCCAGCGCGGTGCAGGTGACGGACCGCAAAACGGGACGGATCGCCGGCAAGCTCGAGCGCGTGCACGAGGCCGGCTTCTTCGCGGGCGCGATCGGCCGGCGGAAGAAGCCGTTCGCCTACCGTCTGCGCGTCGCCAACGGCGAGGCGGAGAAGGAGCTCGACGACCCCTACCGCTTCCCGCCGATCCTGGGCGAGATGGACATCTACCTGATGGCCGAAGGGACGCACCGGCGCCTTTACGAGCGGCTCGGCGCGCACCCCACCGCCGTCGACGGCGTCGAGGGCGTGGCCTTTGTCGTCTGGGCGCCGAACGCCCAACGGGTCAGCGTCGTGGGCGATTTCAACCGGTGGGACGGCCGCCGTCACCCGATGCGAAAGCGGCACGAGAGCGGCCTATGGGAAATCTTTATCCCCGGCTTGGAACGGGGCGCGCTCTATAAATACGAGATCATCGGTGGAGCCGGCCAGCGCCTGCCGCTCAAGGCGGATCCGGTTTCCTTCGCGCAGGAGGCTCCGCCGTCGACCGCCTCCCGCGTGCACGGGCTGACGAAATACCGTTGGGGCGACGGCGACTGGATGGCCCGGCGCGGTGATGTGCTGGACACATCGGCGCCCGTCTCGATCTACGAGGTTCATGCCGGCTCCTGGCGGCGTGGCGACGGCAACACCTTTCTCGACTACGAAGCGCTTGCCGACACGCTGATTCCCCACGCATGCGACCTCGGCTTCACGCATATCGAGCTCATGCCGATAGCCGAGCATCCCTTCTCCGGTTCCTGGGGGTACCAGCCGATCGGGTTGTTCGCGCCGACCAGCCGCTTCGGTTCGCCGGACGGCTTCGCTGCGTTCGTCGACCGCTGCCACCAGGCCGGGCTCGGCGTCATCGTCGACTGGGTGCCGGCGCATTTTCCGTCGGACGAACACGGGCTTGTGCGGTTCGACGGCACCGCGCTCTACGAGCACGAGGATCCGCGGCTCGGCTTTCACAAGGACTGGGACACGCTCATCTACAATTTCGGCCGGCGGGAGGTCGCCAATTTCCTCCAGGCCAACGCATTGTTCTGGCTTTCGCACTACCACGTCGATGCGTTGCGCGTGGACGCAGTCGCCTCGATGCTCTATCTCGACTACAGCCGAAAGCCCGGTGAGTGGGTGCCCAACGTGCATGGCGGCAACGAAAACCTGCAAGCGATCGCCTTTCTGCGCGGAACGAACAAGGCGATCCGCGAGGAAGTGCCCGGCACGCTCGCGATCGCTGAGGAGTCGACCGCCTGGCCCAAAGTGAGCCGTCCGGAAGAACAAGGCGGGCTCGGCTTCGGCTACAAATGGAATATGGGCTGGATGCACGATACGCTGGAGTATATCGAGAAGGAGCCCGTCCACCGGCGCTATCATCAGAACCAGCTTACCTTCGGGCTGGCCTATGCATTCAGCGAGAATTTCGTATTGCCGCTGAGCCATGACGAGGTCGTGTACGGGAAGGGCTCGCTGCTCGGTAAAATGCCCGGCGACCGCTGGCAGAAGTTCGCCAACCTGCGTGCCTACTACGCCTTCATGTGGACCCATCCAGGCAAGAAGCTGCTGTTCATGGGCGGCGAGTTCGCGCAGGAGCGGGAATGGAACCACGACCAGTCGCTCGACTGGCATCTCACCGGCGACCCCATGCATGGTGGGGTCATGCAGCTCGTGCGTGACCTGAACCGCGCCTACCGCGAAATCCCGGCGCTGCACCAGCGCGACTGTGACTCTGCCGGTTTCCGGTGGGTCGACGCGAGCGACACGGAGAACAGCGTCGTCGCCTATCTGCGAATTGGCGGCGACGGAACGGAACCGGTTCTGGTCGTGCTCAATTTCACCCCGGTGGCGCGCGAACGCTACCGGGTCGGCGTCCCGCGAGGGGGCTTGTGGCGCGAAGTACTTAATACCGATGCCGGCGCTTACGGCGGGTCGAACGTCGGCAACATGGGCGCCGTCCAGGCGTCGCCGGATTCCTGGCACGGCCAGCCTTGTTCGATCGAGCTGACCCTGCCGCCGCTTGCCGCGCTCGTCCTGACCCCGGACGGCGGGGAGGGCGATCGTTGAGCCGTCTCTCCGGTGGCTTGCCACATCCGCTGGGGGCCAACTGGGACGGATCGGGCGTCAACTTCGCCTTTTTCTCGGCGCATGCCGAAAAGGTCGAGTTGTGCCTGTTCGACCCGAGCGGCCGGCGCGAACTGGAACGGATCGCGCTCCCGGAATACACCCACGAGGTCTGGCACGGTTATCTCACGGACGTCCGGCCGGGCCAGCTTTACGGCTACCGGGTACACGGGCCGTACGATCCAGCGGCGGGCCACCGCTTCAACCCGAACAAGCTGCTTCTCGACCCCTATGCGAAGGCCCATCGCGGCGAGCTGCGCTGGCACGACGCCGCCTTCGGCTATCGGGTCGGTCATCCCCGCGGAGACCTGGTCATGGACCGGCGCAACTCTGCCTTCGTGATGCCGAAATGCATCGTAATCGATCCCGCGGTGACATGGGGACCCGACATTCGCCCCATTGTTCCCTGGGCCGAAACGATCATCTACGAAGCCCATGTGAAGGGCATGACGGCCCGCCATCCGGACGTGCCGGCCCCGCTGCGGGGGACCTTCGCCGGTCTCGCCGATCCGCATGTGATCGACCATCTGGTCAGGCTCGGCGTGACGGCGGTCGAGCTCATGCCTGTACAGGCATACTTTGACGATCGGTATCTGGTGCAGAAGGGCCTGGTGAACTACTGGGGTTACAATACCGCCGGCTTTTTCGCACCGGCAACGCGCTACATCTCGCCGCAGGGCGACCTGCACGAGTTCAAGCTGATGGTCCGGCGGCTGCACGAGGCGGGCATCGAGGTTTTGCTCGACGTCGTCTACAACCACACGGCCGAGGGCAACCATATGGGGCCAACGCTCTCATTCAAGGGCGCAGATAACGCGAGCTATTACATCCTCGACAGTGACCCGCGCTATTATTTCGACGTCACCGGATGCGGCAACACGCTCAATCTCAAGAACTCGCGGGTGTTGCAGATGGTCATGGATTCGCTCCGCTACTGGGTCGACGAGGTCCATGTCGACGGCTTCCGCTTCGACCTGGCGACCGCACTCGGCCGCGAGCGCGAAGCTTTCGACCAGCACGCGGTCTTTTTCGAGGCAGTCCGCCAGGACCCGGTTCTGTCGCAGGTGAAGCTCATCGCGGAGCCGTGGGATATCGGCCCGGAAGGGTATCAGCTCGGCAATTTTCCGCCGGGCTTCGCCGAGTGGAACGGCAAATACCGCGACGGCATACGCAGCTTCTGGCGCGGCGACGAGAAGGCGATGCCAGACTTGGCGCGCAGTTTGCTCGCCTGGGCCGATCTATTCGATCACGGCGGCCGCCGGCCGTGGGCCAGCATCAACTTCGCGACCGCACATGACGGGTTCACGCTGATTGACCTAATTTCATATGAGCGCAAGCACAACGATGCGAACCGCGAGAACAACAAGGATGGCCACGACGATAACCGGAGCTGGAATTGCGGCGTCGAGGGCGCTACCAGCGACCCGGCGATCCTTGACCTGCGCGACCGGCAGCGGCGCAACATCATGGCGACGCTGTTGCTGTCGCAGGGCACGCCGATGCTGCTCATGGGCGACGAATACGGTCGCAGCCAGCATGGCAACAACAACGCCTATTGCCAGGACAACGAGATCACCTGGATGCCATGGGAAAGCCACTCCGAACGCGACAGCGCGTTCGCGGCGTTCGTACGGGGACTCGTCCGCTTGCGGAAAAAGCACGCGCTGCTTCGCGGAGCCAATTTCTATCATGGCAAGGCAGTCGAAGGGCTCGGGGTCCCGGGCGTCGCCTGGATCCGGCCGGACTCCGCGGTCATGGAGCCGAAGGATTGGCAGAACGGCCACACACGAAGCATTGGCCTGCTCATTTCCGCGACCGGCGGGAGCCGGCTGCTGATTCTCGTGAATGCCCACCACGAAACGGTGCCGTTCCGGCTGCCGAGCGTCGACACCGCCCCGAGCTGGCGCATCGCCGTCGATACAGACCAGGGCCGGATCGATCCCGAGGAGCCGCACCTGCAAGCCGGTGCGGTTTTCGATCTGCCGGCCCGATCGCTGTTTCTATTCGCCGCGCAGGCACAATGACCGATCAGTTTCACTATCGCACGAAATGGGGCGCCAATCTGCTGGAGGACGGGCGGGCACGGTTCTCGCTCTGGGCGCCAGCGCTCGACACCCTCGCGCTGGTCGCCAGGGACGGGCCGCTTCCGATGGCGCGGCAGGACGGCGGCTGGTTCGATCTCGTCACCGACCGCGTCGCGCCGGGCGATGCCTATGCCTTCCGGTTACCCGACGGCATGACGGTGCCGGACCCCGTGGCCCGCGCCCAGGCCGGCGACGTGCACGGACCGTCGCAACTCGTCGATCCGGGCGGCTATCCATGGCGGACCGGCGGATGGCGTGGACGCCCGTGGGAAGAGGCGGTTGTCTACGAGCTGCACACAGGCACCTTCACCGAAGACGGCACCTTCGCGGGGGTCGAGCGCCGGCTCGACCATCTCGCGGCGACCGGGGTGACAGTCATCGAGGTCATGCCTGTCGCCCAGTTCGGCGGCAATCGCGGCTGGGGCTACGACGGAGTCCTGATGTACGCGCCGCACCGCGCCTATGGCGGACCCAACGGTCTCAAGGCGCTGGTGGATACAGCCCACGCGCGCGGTCTGATGATCATTCTGGACGTCGTCTACAACCACTTCGGTCCGGACGGAAATTATCTCCATCTCTACGCGCCGGATTTCTTCGACCCGGCGCGGGAGACGCCGTGGGGCGGCGCGATCGCCTACGACCGCGCGCCGGTACGCGACTTCTTCGTCGACAACGCCCTTTACTGGCTCGAGGAATACCGGTTCGACGGCCTCCGCTTCGACGCGATCAATGAGATCCATGATCCGTCGCCGGAGCACCTGCTGGAGACGATCGCGAAGGCCGTCCGCGCCCGGATCAACGACCGGCACATTCACTTGACGACCGAGGACGACCGCAACATCACGCGCCTGCACGAGCGTGCCGGCGACGGCTGCGTCTCGATGTTCACGGCGGAATGGAACGACGACTTTCACCACGCCGCGCATGTCGCCGCGACGTCGGAGACGGAAGGCTATTACGTCGACTATGCCCAGCACCCGGTCGCCCACCTTGCCCGTGCGCTGAGCGAAGGCTTCGCCTATCAGGGCGAGGTTTCGCGGTTCTGGGGCGACGCGCCGCGCGGCGTGCCGTCGCGCCATCAGCCACCCACCGCCTTCGTGAATTTTATCCAGAACCACGACCAGGTCGGCAATCGGGCCTTCAACGAGCGGCTGACCGCGCTGGCGCCGGCCGCGGCGGTGGAAGCGCTGACCGCGGTGCTCCTGCTAGGACCGCACATTCCGATGCTGTTCATGGGCGAGGAGTGGGGTGAGGTCCGGCCGTTCGGTTTCTTCACGGATTTCCACGGTCGGCTCGCCGACGCGGTGCGCGAAGGCCGGCGGCGTGAATTCCGCCGCTTCACCCAGTTCGCCGACGAAGCCAACCGGGCGAAAATCCCCGATCCCAACGCACTGTCGACCTACGAATCCTCGCGCTTGGACTGGAGCCGCCTCGAGCGGGAAGAAGGACAAGCGCGCTACGATCTGGTACGCCGGCTACTGGACATCCGCCGTCAAGCGATCGTGCCGCGCCTGGGCGCGATGAAAAGCTATGCCGGCGCGATGGCGACGGTCGACGGCGCCGCGCTCGGCGTGCGCTGGACGCTCGGCGACGGCGCGATCCTGACGCTGATCGCCAACCTCGGCGATGGCCCGGCCCCCGCGCCGATCGACCCTGCCGGAACGGCGCTGTACGAGAGCGCCCCCGGGCTCGGTGTGAGCCTTCTTTCCGCGCCGATGCCGGACTGGTCGGTTCTGGTCTGTCTCGAGGAAAGAGCCTGAGAGCGCTCCGTCGTCATGTCGAACACGCAACTCGATCGTCTTTCGGAAGCTTATGGATTGCAGCGTTCCTATGTGGACGTGACCGGCAAGACGCACGTTCCGTCGGACACGGTTAAGCGCGCGCTGCTGCAGGCGATGGGCGTCGACGTCGAGGACGACGCGGCCGTCGTGCGCAGCCTCGCCGAGGCGCCGCCGCGGATCGCGCCCAGGATCGCGGCACCGCCGGGCGTGCAATGCTACCGGCCGGCCTGGATGGAGACCGGGCAGGCGTGGGGCGTCACCTGTCAGCTCTATGGCCTGCGCTCGCGCCGCAACCAGGGGATCGGCGATTTCGAGGACCTCGCGGTCCTGGGTGAGCGGGTGGCGAAGGACGGCGGCGATTTCATCGGCATCAATCCGGTCCATGCGCTGTTCACCGCGGAACCGGACCGGTGCAGCCCGTTCTCGCCATCGAACCGGCGCTTCCTGAACCCGATCTACATCGCGCTCGACACGGTCCCGGGCGTCCGGACGCCACCGGCCATCGACAATACGGCGCTGACGCGCGCCCAGGCCGCCACGCATGTCGACTACCGCGCCGTTGCCACCTTGAAGCTGGGCGTGCTGCGCGCGCTCTGGAAGGAGCTAGGCGGACAGCCCGGTGACACCAGGGCGAGAGCCGACTTCGAGGCCTTCGTCGCGGCGGGCGGCGAGGCGCTGCGGCGACACGCGATCTTCGAGACCCTCTCGCATCGTATGGTGGCGTCGGGACGGGGCTCGGGCTGGCACGACTGGCCGGCGGCGTACCAAGATGTCCGGAGCGACGCCGTCGCACGGTTTGCCGCCGAAAACGACGACGACGTGCGCTTTCACTTATGGCTGCAATGGATCGCAGACGTCCAGATCGCCCGCGCGCATGAACGCGCATGCGCGGCGGGGATGCGTATCGGCCTCTATCTCGACTTCGCGACGGGAACCGCCCCCGACGGATCGGCGACCTGGAGCGACCCGGAGCTCGTCGTCGCCGGGGCGACCATGGGCGCACCGCCGGATGGCTTCTTTCCGGGAGGCCAGAACTGGGGACTGGCGCCGATGTCGCCGGTGGCGCTTCGGGCGCGGAACATCGCGCCCTTGCGCAATGTTCTCGAAGCAGCCACACGTCATGCTGGCGCGATCCGGATCGACCACGCGATGGGGCTTTACCGGTTGTTCTGGATACCGCAGGGAATGGGGGCCGAAGACGGCTGCTACGTCCTCTACCCCATGGCCGACATGCTGCGCGCCGTTGCCGACGCATCGGTCGCGCGGCAGGCGGTGATCATCGGCGAGGATCTCGGCACGGTGCCGCACGGCTTTCCGGCGGCGATGCAGGCCGCGCACATGCTGTCGTCGCGGGTGCTCTATTTTGAATGGACGCGCGGTGGGTTTCGCGCCCGGGCCTCCTATCCGCGCAACGCCTTCATCAGCGCCTCGACCCACGACCTGCCGCCGCTCGCCGCCTGGTGGCATGCTGGGGACGTGGCGCTGTTTCAGTCGCTTGGCGTGATCGACGCCGCCGAGGCTCGCCGCGCGACGCGGCAGAGAAACGCCGACCGCCGCAAGCTGATCGACCGGCTTCGCCGTGACCTCCCGAAGCGGCTGATACCCGCGGCTTTCCACGCCGGCGCGAAGGAAGCCGCGGACCGATTCACACAGGAAACCGCGGTCGCCGTCCACGCCTTTCTTGCGCGAACGCCATCCATGCTTTTTGGTATCCAGTTCGAGGACCTGTGCGGCGCCGACATGCCGGTCAACGTGCCCGGCACCTGGAAGGAATATCCCAACTGGCAGCTGCGCGCCCGCGCGACCGTCGAGGAGGCGCCGGAGACTCCGCTGTGGACCGCGATCGTCACGGCGGTCGCACGCGAACGGAAGCGATGACGGCACCGACCGCAACCTATCGCCTGCAGTTTCGCGACGGTATGACCTTCGCACGCGCCGCCACGCTGGCCGGCTATCTGCGGGAGCTGGGCGTCAGCCATCTCTATGCCTCGCCGCTTTTCGCGGCGGCCGAAGGGTCGTCGCATGGATACGACGGGATTGACTTCACCGCGATGGGACCGGCGATTGGTGGCGAAGAGGGGTTCGACCGCCTGACGGAATCGCTCGACGCGAGCGGCCTCGGGCTGTTGCTCGACTTCGTGCCAAACCACATGGCTGCCGCGCCGGGCAATCGCTGGTGGGAGAGCGTTTTGGAATGGGGCGCCGCCAGCCCCCACGCCGCCGTATTCGACATCGACTGGTCGGCGCCCCGGCTCCTCTTGCCGATTTTGGGCACCTCCTTCGACGACGCGCGCCGCGACGGTGTCTTGGGCGTCGCCTTTGACGAGACCACAGGCGAATTCTTCCTGACCTGCTACGACCGCCGCCTGCCGCTGACGCCGCCATCCTATGCCATGTTGCTTGCGCGCGTCGATGAAGCCCGCATCGCAGGACTAGCGGACGCCTTCGCCGGGTCAACCGCCGCCAATGCCAACGCGCTCCAGGCGAAGCTGGCCGATGCGTCCCGCGTTCCCGGTTGCCGGGAGGCGATCGTGGCGACGGTCGCAGCGGCCGCTAAGGACGGGGATCTGCTCGTGCAACTGCACGACGCGCAGGTCTGGCAGCTCGCGCATTGGCGGCTGGCGCGGGAGAGGTTGACCTACCGCCGCTTCTTCGAGATCGCCGACCTCATATGCCTGCGGGTCGAGGATGCGGCCGTTTTCGAAGCGGTTCACGCACGTCTCCTGTCGCTGATCCACGACGGCGTGGTCGACGGGGTGCGGCTCGACCATATCGACGGGCTGGCCGATCCGAAGGGATATCTGGAGCGCCTGCAAGACGAGGCCGGCGGAGCGTTCTATCTCCTGGTCGAGAAGATCCTCGAAGCGGGCGAGGCGCTCCGCCCCGACTGGCCGGTCGCGGGAACGACGGGCTACGAGTTCATCGCGCTGTTGGCCGGCCTGTTCGTCGATCGCGACCGCGAAACGGAGATGACCCGAGCCTACGACGATTTCTTGGGCGCACCACAAGACTATGCCTGCGACGCGCGGGCCGCGAAACGGCGGATCTTCAGCCACAATCTCGCGGCCGAATTGAACTTTCTCGTCGATCGCGCGCGAAATATCGCCGCCGGATTACGTCCGGACCTGACGAACGACGCCTTGCGAAACGCGATCGTCGAACTTGCGGCCGCGCTTCCCGTCTATCGGACGTATGTGGATGCGGCGGGCCCTTCCGATACCGATCATGCGCAAATTGCGGCGGCGGCAAGAGACGCTCGCGGCAGGCTGACGGGTCTGGATCGGGATGCCGTCGACTTTCTCGTGCAGGTGCTTTCCCTCCGGCAGGATCGCGCGATCTCCCGTGACGACGCGCTCGCGTTCTCCGTCCGGTTTCAGCAGACGACCGGACCGGTGATGGCAAAAGGCATCGAGGACACGATGTTCTATCGCTACAACCGGCTCATCGCGCTCAACGAGGTGGGCGGCGCGCCCGACCGCTACGGTGCGCCTGTATCGGACATCCACGATGCCATGGCGGAACGGACGAAGCGGCCGGGCGGACTGTCCGCGACGAGCACGCACGATACCAAGCGCGGCGAGGATGCCCGCGCCCGGCTTTACGCGTTGAGCGAGATCCCCGACAGGTGGCGCGACGCCGTCGCCCGCTGGTCGGCCCGGAACGCGCCGTATCGCGCCGTCCTGCCCGGCGGCCCGGCGCCCGAACCCGCGCAGGAATGGGCTTTTTATCAGGCGTTGGTCAGCGCGTGGCCGGCGGAACTGGTCGGCGAGAACCCGCAGGCGATGGCTGGGGCGCTGGGTCCGCTGCGTGACCGCCTGAGCGGCTACATGAAAAAGGCGGTGCGTGAGGCGAAATGCCGGACGAGCTGGACCGACCCCGACAACGACTACGAACAGGCCGTTGCCGGCTTCGTATCGGCCGTCCTTTCGGAAGGGACGGGCGAGGCCTTCTTGAAGGACTTCGCCGAAACCTGTTTGCCGATCTGGCATGCCGGCGCCGTCACCAGCCTGGCCCAGCTCGCGATCAAGCTGGCCGCGCCGGGCGTTCCCGACATCTACCAGGGCGCCGAGCTCTGGGACGTCAGCCTCGTGGACCCGGACAATCGCCGCCCGGTCGATTTCGACGCACGGCAGCGGCTGCTGGCGCCGGTGTTAAAAACGGACCCGGCGCGGCTTCTGGACGATTGGCGCAGCGGCGCGCCGAAACTGGCGCTGACGGCAGCGGGCCTACGACTGCGCGCGTCGATGCCGTCACTCTTCGCCGAAGGCGCCTACATACCCTTGGCGGCGTCGGGCGCGGCCGCGCGCCACGTCGTGGCATTTGCGCGCCGCTTGGAAGAGACAGTCGCCATTATCGTCGTCCCACGTTTTGTGCTGGGGCTGGCGGGGGGCCTCAACCAGCCGCTTGTGCCGGTGGAGCAATGGAAAGAGACATCCGTGCTCTTTCCCGAAGCGTGGCTGCCGCTACAGATGCGGGACCTGGTAACAGGCGAGGAACACGCCATGCATCGGACCATGAGCGTTTCCACGCTCTTGCATCGCTTTCCCGTGGCCCTGCTGACCAATACGCTTTGATCCAAGGAAGAATCCGCCGCTGAGCGCGACGGATCCATTGGCAATCAGTTGGTTCCTCCCTTCCGCGAGCCCGAACTGGCACCCGTATTGGCACCCGACTGCGTGGTACCGAGCGCGCTGAATGAAACAACAAGCAAGCATTCGGTACAGAGACCGCAGAAGTCTGCGACTGGCGGGTGCGAGAAGGGACTGGACGGAAGCATTTCTCGGGGTTTCAAGACCGGTGCCTTCAACCGCTCGGCCACCCATCCAGCATCGCGCATCCCGGCCCGGGCGCGCGGGCGGCCTCCCTCTAGCATCCGAAGGCCGGGCCGTCCACCGAAAGGCCGCGGCGCGCATAGCGCGCTTTGCGCGAATTCCTATCTCTATTCACGTCTATTACTTGTAGTAGTGAATTAAGCCCTCATTTACAGTTCCTGGTTACATTTCTTGCATGTGAATACGACCAGCGAAACCGGCGCCGGAAAAGGGCAAGCCGGTCGGGTCGCGGTAAACAAGAAAAGGACCTGGGAAGAATGTCCAACGCAACAGCCGCGCGCGTCGCTCCAGCCGCGCGCTCGAAAGCCTCGTGGCTCCGCCTCGGCCTGCGCAACAAGCTGATCCTCCTGCTCCTGATCTTCGGGCTGATCCCCGCGCTTACCATGTTCGGGATGATGCTCTACGCGTCGGGCACGATCCGCGACGACCTCGACGCCCGCGTCGCATCCTCCGCCGCCCAGATCGACGACGTCATCGACCGCAACCTGTTCGAGCGTTACGGCGACGTGCAGGCCTTCGGCATGAACAGCGCGGTGCTGGACGAATGGAACTGGAACAACCCGGCGCCGGACAACCCGCTCATCCGGGCGATGAACGGCTACATGACCGGCTACGGCATCTACAAGCTGATGCTCGTGCTCAACCCCTACGGCAAGGTGGTCGCCGTCAACTCGGTCGACGCCACGGGCAAGCCGCTCGACACCAAGGGGCTTCTAGGCCTCGAGTTTCCGAAAGAGCGCTGGTTCGCCGACGCCATCAAGGGCGCCTTCCTGAAGGGACGGAACGGCTTCACCGGCACCGCGGTCGGCCAGCCCCAGCATGTGGCGATGGTCGCCAAGCTCTACGGCAATGACGGCTACGTCATCCCGTTCAGCGCGCCGATCAAGGACCCGACCGGCAAGGTGGTCGCCGTCTGGGTGAACTTCGCCGATTTCGGGCTCGTCGAGCAGATTATCGACAGCTTCTACCAGGATTTCGCCGCCAAGGGCGCGCCGAACACGGAAATCACGCTGCTGGACGCGCAGGGCCGCATCCTCGTCGACTACGACCCAAAGGCGCAGGGCTTCACCAATCTCGCCGGCTACAAGCGCGATCCGAAGGTCATCGGCAGGCTCAATCTCGCCGAAAACGGCGTCGCCGCGGCTCAGCACGCCATCAAGGGCGAAAGCGGGGCGATGATCTCGGAGCACGCGCGCAAGAAGATCATGCAAGTCGCCGGCTATCACCACAGCAACGGCGCCTATGACTATCCCGGCCTCGGCTGGTCGGCGCTGGTCCGCGAGCCGGTCGGCGAGGCCTACGCGTCGGTCAACACGCTGACCCACCGGATGGTCGTGATCATGCTGATCGCCGGCGGCATCATTCTGGCGCTGGGCGGGCTCATCGGCGCCCGCTTCGCCAAGCCGATCATCGGGCTGACCGGCGTCATGCGCCTGCTGGCGGGCGGCGACGACACCGTGGAGATTCCGAACGCCAGGCGCGCCGACGAGATCGGCGACATGGCGCGCACGGTCGAGGTGTTCAAGCGGAACGCCGTCGAGATGAAGCGCCTGGAATCCGAGAAGGTCGAGCAGGAAAAGCGCGCCGAGGCGGAGAAAAAGGCGGCGATGGCGAAGCTGGCCGACGACTTCGAGGCGCGCGTCTCGGGCATCGTCGAGACGGTGTCCTCGCAGTCGACGGAAATGCGCTCGACCGCGGAATCGATGTCCGCCACGGCGGAGGAGACGAGCCGCCAGGCCACCTCCGTCGCCACCGCGGCCGAGCAGGCGAGCGGCGGCGTCGGGGCCGTCGCCGCGGCGACCGAGGAGCTCTCGGCCTCGGTCGGCGAGATCAACCGCCAGGTCGGCGAGTCGGTCGAGATCGCGTCCCGCGCCAACCAGCAGGCGGAGCAGACCAACGAAACGGTGCAGGGCCTCGCGGCCGCCGCCGACAAGATCGGCGAGATCGTCAGCCTGATCAGCGAGATCGCCGAGCAGACCAACCTGCTGGCGCTCAACGCCACGATCGAGGCGGCGCGCGCCGGCGAGGCGGGCAAGGGCTTCGCGGTCGTGGCGTCCGAGGTCAAGAGCCTCGCCAACCAGACGGCCAAGGCGACCGAAGAGATCGCCGCGCAGATCAACGAGATGCAGTCGGTCTCGGGCGACGCGGTCGAGGCGATCGGCGGCATCGGCAAGACCATCGGCGAGATCGGCGCGATCTGCCAGGCGATCTCCAGCGCCGTGACCGAGCAGGGAACGGCGACGAGCAAGATCGCCGAGAACACGCAGCAGGCGGCCGCCGGCACGCAGGAGGTCAGCAGCAACATCGCGGGCGTCACCCAGGCGGCGGCCGAAACCGGCGCGGCCGCGCAGCAGGTGCTGTCCTCGGCCAGCGAGCTGTCGAAACAGTCCGAGACGCTGCGCGCCGAGGTCGACGGCTTCCTCGCGAAGATCCGCGCGTCGTAACGCGGTCGTGGCACCGTACCCATGGACTCCCCGGACACGCCGTGGAGTGACGATCTGTATTTTGCTTCAGATATTTGACGTCATGCCACGACGTGTCCGTGGCATCCATTGCCGAGGAGCCCAAAACGGGCCCCGACAGGCGCACCTCACGCGCCGCGCGCGACCGTGTCGAGGCCGTCCTGGAGCGCCGCGTCGAGGATGTCGAGCGCGCGGTCGATTTCGTCCGTGCTGACGGTCAGCGGCGGGGCGATGCGCCAGACCGAGCCGCGCTCCGGCCGGCGGCGGATGTTCATCGAAAGCCCCAGCTCGAAGCAGCGCGCCGTCGTCGCCGCGCCCAGCGCGTGGAAGGGGACGCGGCGCTCGCGGTCCTTGACCAGCTCGACGCCGAGCAGCAGCCCTTCGCCGCGCACGTCGCCGATCGCCTCGTAGCGCTGCTGCAGCGTCTCGAGCCCCTTGCGCAGATAGGCGCCCATCGCGACCGCGCGCGGGATCAGTTCCTCGCGCTCGATCGTCTCCAGCACCGCAAGGCCGACCGCCGCCGGCATCGGGTCCGAGACGTGGCTGGTATAATATGTGAAGCCTTTCCTGTGCGCCTTTTCCTCGAGGTCCTCGCTGGTGATCGTGGCGGCCAGCGGCACGCCGCCCCCAAGCGTCTTCGACACCGACAGGATGTCGGGCACCACGCCGTGCTTGGTCGCGGCGAAGCGGTCGCCGATGCGGCCGAAGGCCGTCTGCGCCTCGTCGAAGACCAGCAGCATGCCGCGCTCGTCGCAGGCCGCGCGCAACGCGGCGAAATACCCCTCGGGCGGCACGATCACGCCGCCGGCGGAGATCACCGGCTCGGCGATCAGCGCGGCGGGCGCGCCGTCCGACGCCATATCGAACATGCGGAGCCCGATCTTCAGGCAGGTCATGTCGCATCTGTCGCGGCAATGCTCGACCGGGCAGCGATAGGCGTTCGGCTCCGGGATCACGTGCCCGCCCGGCACCTTGGGGCCGTAGCCGCGCCGGTCGCTGGCGTAGGAGGCGGCGGCCGACGCGCCGGTCGTGCCGTGCCAGGAGCCGCCCAGCGCGATCACCTCGTAGCCGCCGGTCGCGAGCTTGGCGATGCGCAGCGCCGCTTCGTTGGCCTCGCTGCCGGTGTTGACGAAGAGCGACTTCTTCAAAGGCGGCGGCAGCCATTCGCCGAGCTTGCGCGCGAGCTTGACCACGCTCTCCGGGATCATGCCCGAGAACATGTGGATCGCGCTGTCGCAGCTCTCCTTGATCGCGCGGACGATCGCCGGGTGGTTATGGCCCACGGTCGCGCACATCTGGCCCGAGGTGAAGTCGAGGATCTCGCGGCCCTCGTCGTCGGTGACGATCGTGCCGCGCGCCGCGGTGAAGAGGCTGGGAAAAGTGTCGCCGCCGTAGCGGATCAGGAGATCCTTCGCCGCCTGCCGCAATTCCTGGTCCATGTCCCGGCTCCGTGATGATCCAACGCCTTGCGTATCATGCAATTTGTACGCCCGGCCATTTGTCGCGGCAAAGATTCCGGTGCACACTGCGGCGCAGGGCAGATACGCACAGCGGAGGCATGGCATGACCGACATACCGCGACTGAACGGGGCGATACGGGCGCTGGAGCAGGGCAAGCCGGCCTTCACCACCTTTTCGCCGCCGGAGATCGGCCAGGCGCAGGCGATCGGCGCGGCCGCTTATGACGCGGTGGTGTTCGAGATGGAGCACGGGCCGCACGACACCAACATCCTGCGCAATTGCATGCAGTACATGCTCGACCGGCGGCAGATCGCCACCTCCGGCAGCCTGGCGCCCGCGGTCGCGCCCTTCGTGCGCATCCCGCCAAACGGCGGCGAGATGAACCAGTGGCTCGCCAAGCAGGCGCTCGACGTCGGCGCCTACGGCATCGTCTGGCCGCATGTCAGCACGGTGGACGAGGCGCGCAACGCGGTGACCGCCTGTCGCTATCCGCGTCCTGAGTCCGCCCCTTATTATGCGCCGGCCGGCCAGCGCGGCGACGGGCCGCGCGGCGCGGCGGCCTATTGGGGCCTGACGCAGCAGGAATACTATAAGAAGGCCGACGTCTGGCCGCTCAACCCCGAGGGCGAAATCCTCGTCGTGCTCATGTGCGAGGAAGCGAAGGCGATCAAGAACCTGCCGAAGATGCTGGAAGACGTGCCCGGCATCGGCGTGATCCTGATCGGGGAAGGGGACCTGTCGCAGGACCTCGGCTATCCGCGGCAATACGATCATCCGACGGTGGCGTCCGCGATCGATGAGATCCTGGCGATTTGCAAGGCGCACAATGTGCCCTGCGGCCACCCGCATGTCAGCGCGAAGAATGTCGAAGGGCTGCTGGAGAAAGGTTTCCGCTGGCTGATGGCGCAGCCGACGCTGTCCTTCGCCGGGCTCGAGCTCGGGCTGAAGGCGTCGGGCCGCCGCTAGGCGTCGCGGCCGCCGGCCGGGCGGCTGTCCAGCACGAAGCCCCTGAAGCGCGACAGCATGTCGAGGTCGATATGGCCGCGCGTCTGCTCCATGAGGCCAAAGGCCTTTTCCGAGGACAGGGCGACCTTGTACATGCGGTCGTCGATCAGCGCGGAATAGATGTCCGTGATCGTCAGCAGCCGGGTGAGGTCGTCGATCTCGGCGCCGCGAAGGCCGTCGGGGTAGCCGGAGCCGTCCAGCCGCTCATGGTGATGCACCGCCATGCGCGCGATCCGCGGGATCGCGGATCGGCCTAGTGGGGCACGAAAGCGACGCCGATGTCGTGCTGCTCGCGGTAGACGACCTCACAGCCGATCGTCAGCGACGGGGTCAGCCGGAGGCGGAAATTGCTCGGCAGCGGCGCGGGGTCGTCCAGCCGCAGCCGCGCCCCGCCGGCGGAAAGGTCGAGGATCGAGCAATCCATCGTGCTGGCGCCGTGATTGTAGCTGATCAGGCCCTTGCGCAGCGCCTTGATCCGCTTGCTGAAGCGCTGATCGACCGAGTGGATCGTCAAATTGGCCATGGCCCGTCCTCGTCGCTGACCGTAAGAGGCGAGTATGGCGAATTCCTCTTGCGAATTTCTTAAATGCCGCCGCATCGGTCTATCCGCGCGCCATGATGTCCTCGCAACGAGCACGCTCATATGGCGCAGCAGATCACGGCGGCAAGGTGACAGGATTACTTTCTGAGGGGTGGAGCGACGACGACCTGCGCGCGGCGGGCGCGATGCGCCACCACCGCGACCGGGGCCGGCCACGGCAAGCCGGTCACGCCGCCCCGGGGGGAGCGGCATGGTCGGGAACGGGAACGGCCGCCGCTAAATCGCGCGGCGGGAAGCGTCCGGTTCGCGCGTCAGTTCCGCTCCAGGAACTGGACGCCGATGTGATCCGCCTTCCGGCGCTTCAGCTCGCAGAGATAGGCCTCGCCCTCGGGCGTATGAAGCTCGAAGAACTTCGGCACGCTCGCGGTGTCCGCCAGCCAGAGCCGCGCCCCGGCCGCCGACAGATCGAGGATCCGGCAGTCCATGACACCTGGGCTGCCTTGGCACACGATGTAAGCGCCGGACTGAGCCTCTTCGCGGGCCTCGCTGCGCCGTTCCAGTAACTCTTTCTGCGATCCGTCGTCTTCCCTAGAAGGCATCATACCCTTGAGATTGTACAGCATATTCAATGCGTTCGGTTATTTCGCCGATTCTTTGACCTTCCATGGTGCGTAAGACAGGTTAGCAAATCGTTAACAAACAGGACTTTTGCCCGGCGCGCGCCCGGGCGCGGCGTCCGCGGCGCGGTCGCGCCGGGTTGACCGGATGAATTACACGGTAGGCGAGCAATCCCATACCGCCGACCAATCGTACGGTTTATGCCGAAAAGGGCGGAAATTGGCTTGTCAGGTGCATTCCAAGCCTTCATCATCCCGCAACGAGCCGACACTTCGTGCGCTTAAATTGACCAGCGCGTTCGAGTACATAACCAAGGGTTGGCAAATTCCGCGCACGGCGCGTGGCGGCTCGTTGCGAAGCGGATGCGGGAGGTATCCGCACAAACTTGCACGAGGTACTGGAATGCCAGTTGGGACAGTGAAGTTCTTCAATTACGGCAAAGGGTACGGGTTCATAAAGCCAGAAGATGGGTCGAAGGACGTATTCGTCCATATTTCCGCCGTTGAACAATCAGGCATCGGACAACTGGTCGAGGGCCAAAAGGTCCAGTTCGATGTCGAGCCCGAGCGCCGTGGCCCAAAAGCAGTCAACTTGCAAGCCGCTGACTGAACAAGACTGAGGAACTTCAAGGTGTGCGGCGATCGGGGCGGAGGGCGCCCGGAATCGCCGCAATGGGGAGGGGCAACCCCGCATTGAAGTTGACGGCGCTCGCCTGGATGCGAGCAGGGACGTGACATCGGCCGCCGGCTAGCAGGGGCCGGCGGCAGGAAGACCGTCCCGCACCCGGCCAGCTGCGCAAGAAGCGCAGATGCTGGAACGGGGGAGGTGCGTATGCATGCTTGCAAGCGGAGCGGCGATAAGGCGCAGTCCGTCGCCTCTCGACGCCGCCCGCGGCGCTCTGTAACTCTTGGCGCATGTTCGGCACCGGCCTGCTCGCGCTGTCTCTGCTGTCCCTTGGCGCCTGGATCGTCCTCGTCCTGTTTCACGGCGGCTTCTGGCGCGCGCGCGAGCGATTGGACGGCCCTCCGGGGACGCTCGACCGCTGGCCGCCGGTCGTCGCCCTGGTCCCCGCGCGCGACGAGGCGGACGTGATCGGCGCCTGCGTGACGCGGCTGATGCGCCAGAACTACCCCGGCGCGTTCCATATCTTGCTCATCGACGATCACAGCACGGACGGCACCGCGGCCGTCGCCGAAAAGGCCGCGGCGGCGGAGACCGGCGCCAGCCGTCTCACCGTCGTACGGTCGCGCGCCCTCGCGCCCGGCTGGGCCGGCAAGGTCTGGGCCCTGTCCGAGGGCCACACCCACGCACGCCAGGCTTTCCCCGACGCGCGGTATTTCTGGCTCACCGACGCCGATATCGCCCATGATCCCGAGAACCTGCGCCGTCTCGTCGCGAAAGCCGAAACGGGCGGGCTCGACCTCGTCTCGCAGATGGTCCTGCTCACGGCCGAGGGTTTCTGGGCCGGCTTCCTCATTCCCGCGTTCGTCTTTTTCTTCCAGAAGCTCTATCCGTTTGCCTGGGTCAACGACCCCAGGCGACGCACGGCCGCAGCGGCGGGCGGCAGCGTCCTGCTGCGACGCGCGACGCTCGAGCGCATCGGCGGCTTCGCGGCGCTGCACGACGCGCGGATCGACGACTGCGCGCTGGCGCGGGCGGTCAAACATAGTGGCGGCGGAGACGGCGAGGGCGGTACGGGCGGCCGACGGATCTGGCTGGGGCTGACCACCGCCGCCGAGAGCCTGCGGCCCTATCACGGGCTCGCCGGGGTGTGGCGCATGGTGGCGCGCTCAGCCTTCACGCAGCTCGGCTATTCGAGCCTGCTGCTGGCCGGCACGCTGGCCGGCATGGCCCTGCTCTACTGGGGCGTTCCGGTCTTGGCCCTGGCCGCGCTCCTGACCGGACAGGCGACGGCGTTGCTCTCTGCGCTGGGCGCCTGGGCGCTGATGACGCTCGCCTTCACGCCCGTTCTTCGCCTCTACCGCCGGCCCTTGCCGGCCGCGCCGCTGCTGCCCCTGGCGGGGTTCATGTACAGCCTGATGACGTTCGCCTCCGCCGTCGCCTACTGGCGCGGGCGCGGCGGGGCCTGGAAAGGCCGGACCCTTTCCGCGGAAAACCGGCGCAAATCCACGTCTGCCGGCGGTCTAAAGGATTAAGTTCCTTTTCGCGGCTTTAAAGTCCTTTTCAAGAAAATCTAAAGTTCATCTGAAATATTAGTGACATAGCACTTAAGTACTCCGATCGATTAGTCCGTTGTTAGTAGCTATATATTCCGAATTGACGCAATTTTACTAAAATATTACCTCATCTGTATCGCGCTATACACAAGATAGCGACGCTAAAAATAGAATTGAGGTATCAGGAGTACCAATGATGAAGAAGAACCTTTTTGGAGTCGCCACGGCTGCTGCGATCCTGCTGGGTGCAACCGCCGCCTATGCCTGCCCGACCTGCGGCGGCGGCGGCGGTGGTGGCGGCGGCAGCAACGACATCGACATCCACAACACGAACAACAACAACAATAACAACAATAACTATAACAGAAACACGAATCTGAACGCCAATTTCAACAACAACTACAATAGAAACACAAATACGAACAATAATACGAACAACAACACCAATAACAACGCGAACACGAACAACAACAACAGCCAGGCTTCCGCTCAGGCGACATCGAACGCCAATGCGAATTCCAGCTCGAGCGGCGGCAGCGGCGGCTCGTCGACCGTCAACGTCGGCGGCGACGCGGCGGCGGCATCCGGCGCGGCGCCGGTCTACCTGACCAGCTCGAACGATACCTGCATGGGGTCGACGGGCATCGGCGGCCAGGGCATGAGCTTCGGCTTCAGCGTCGGCACGACCTGGACGGACTCGAACTGCATCATGCTCAAGAACGCCCGCGAGCTGAAGATGCAGGGGCATGAGAAGGCTGCCAAGGCGCGTCTCTGCATGGATTCGGACAACGCGATGGCCTTCGAGCTCGCCGGCGAGCCCTGCCCGCGCGCGCTGAAGACGTCGCAAGCGGCGCTGGCCGAGGTGCGTGAATACAACCCCGGCTACAAGACGGCTGCGGTCGAGACGACCACCCCGGCCTCGACGCAGACGGCGCAGCTTCGCACGACGCCGGCCCTGGCCCGCCGGAGCGACGCGATCGACGCGGCCGAATAGGGAGCGGCGGCACTCTTCAAGAGGAGGGCACTCCAAAACTGTCCCCGCCTCGCATTACGCGAGGCGGGGTTTTCTTTTTGCGCCGGCATCGAACGCCTACCAGTAGTGCCGGTCACGCCCGCGCCACTCGTAGCGGCCATAGCCGCCGTAGCCATAGCCGTGATGGTAGCCGCCGTGGCCATGGCCCCGGTAGCCATAGCCGCCATCGCGGTAGCCATCGACGGGATAGACAACGCAGCCGCCGAGCGCCACGAGCGAGCACACGGCCGCAGCGGTGATGGCAGCGCGGCGAAAAGAGAATTTTCGAATCCCTTGCATCGGAAGAACCTCCTTGTCTCGCCGGATCATCCGATCCGGCTGAAAATCTGCCATCATTAGCGATGATATTTTTATAAATAAATTTACATGTAATTTTATAATGGATGCCCGTGGCAAAAATCAAGGGGTGTCGTGCGGGAAGCGTTGCCGTCGGATCTGCAGGGCTTCGGTGAAGAGCCCCGGATCGGGCGCGGCACCGGAGGCGCGGGCGGGGAAGGCGGCGGAAAAGGAGGAAGGCGGAAACGAGCGGCGAGGGACGGCCCAAAAAGAAGCGCGCCCGACCCGGGGGGGTCGGGTCGGGCGCTGACGGAGTACCTGCGGAGAGGGTCAGG
>CAZPFL010000060.1:21722-23272 GCA_964585785.1 uncultured Rhodospirillaceae bacterium | reverse complement strand
TTTTTGGCGGTCGGTGATGCCATGCGCCGCCGCGGTCGTGATATGCACCGGTTTGGTCCTGGTCGCGTTGGTGATGGATGCGGCAGGCGGAATCGCGCCCCGTATCTGGTCAGCGTACGAACCCACATTCACACCCATCGAGAACGGTATGAGCGCCGCCTTGGAATAGAAGGGCGTCTGCTGGTCCTGGACGACGATGTTGATCAGGTCGGTCGCCGCCGATTTCAGGTCCGTAATCTTCGAACCGCCCATCGATCCCGTGATATCGAGCACGAGCGAGACCTCGATGTTGCGCGAGCTCAGCGTCACCTGGCTGCTCGCGCCGACCGTCATCGTATCGACGCCGACGATGCGCATGAGGCTGGTCGCCATATTCGCCGAGGCGTCGAGCGTGATCGTTTTGGCGGCGTCATCGGCGAGGATATGGGGACCGTCGATGGTCGAACCCATATAGCCATTCGGGAAATTGGCCGTGAAGAACTTTTGAATCGTCGCATCGCGCGCCGTTGCGTCCGAAAAGACGCGCCCGCCGGCCAGCGCGGCGGCGTCCAGCGCGTAGTTGAGGCGCGCCTTCATCAGATATCCGCGCGCCGTGTCGACCGCGAGGCCGGTGAAAGCGACAAGCGGAATGATCGCCGCGGCCACGAAAGTGGCAATGCTGCCGCGCCGATCCCGCGCAACGCCGAACAGGGCGCTATGGATAATATCCAATACACGCTTCATGGAAAATTCCCCTACAGCTCCCCATTAATACTTTGCGTTATTAGTATACATCAAGTATTGATCTTTCGTCTACACAGTATTTTACTGAAAATTAATTAATTTTCTTTAACCATTCATTATGTTTGGAAAAGTGATGCCATCATATGAAATATTTTTTGTCGTTTACGATGACGATTCTGCAATTTCTAAGTTTTCTGCCGCCGTTTACCGATTATTTACTACGTTTATTATTATATCATTAACTATATAGCCATTTTTTATTTGACTTATATTGGGCGATGATATTGAAATGCGCCGTCGACTAAACGCGATTTTGCGAATCACACGGGAGTATGTCGATGTTTGGCAAGATTAAGACCCTTCTCAAGGATGAGTCGGGTGCGACCGCGATCGAATATGGTCTGATCGCCGCGCTCGTCTCGGTGGCTGCTATCACCGCTCTGACGGCCATGGGTTCGTCGCTGAAAGGTCTGTTCACGACGGTATCCACGACGCTCAGCGACGCCAACAACTCGGTCAGCAGCTAAAAACGCCGACTGGCACGTAGACCACTGGTGGTTTTGGCCCCGGCTTGTCCTGCCCACCCCAGCCGGGGCCAATAACGACCCCGGGACGGCCATCAAACGCCGTCCCGGAGTGGTCGGTTAAAAACCGGTTTCCGTCGCGATTTCGTGCGGAACGTAGCAGGGGCTGTAAAGCATGCCCGGCGACTTGAATATGGGTGGTGCAGTAGACGCGCTGTCGGCACAGCCGCACACGCTGTCCGAGGGGCATTACCTTACATCACTCGCTGGTTTCAGCCTGCCGTTGACGGTCCAGGCGACGAT
>CAZPFL010000060.1:0-21622 GCA_964585785.1 uncultured Rhodospirillaceae bacterium | reverse complement strand
GCGGGCGGCGTGCTCACCATGGCCTGGATCGTCAACGGCCACATCGTGGCGCCGGCATTGGGGCGTGTCGTCCGGACCGACTCCAAGCGCATGGTGCCCTACGGCGTGGCGATCGCCGCCGGCGCGTATCTGCTGATCGCGCGTCTTTGGATTACGTGATCCGGTAGAGGGGGGCTCGACACTATGAATATGCGAATGGTCCTACTGGCTGTTTTCGCCGTCATCGCGGCAGCCGTGACCTTCTTTCTAGCAAAGACCTGGATCGACACGCAGCGTGACCAGATGCGCCGCCAGCAGGAGTCGATGAAGGCGTCCAAGTCGGAAACCGTACAGGTTCTGGTCGCCAAGTCGAACCTGCCGTCCGGTCTCATCCTCGCGCGCGATCACGTGGAATGGAAGCCGTGGCCGGAAAAGGGCGTCTCCAAGACCTATTTCGTCGAAGGCCGCGAAAAGCTTGACGACGTGGTCGGCAGCGTCGTCCGCGGCGGCATCATCGCGGGCGAGCCCATCGCCAAGGGCCGCGTCATCGCGCCGGGGGACCGGGGCTTCATGGCCGCCGTTCTGCACCCCGGCATGCGGGCGATCTCGATCCGGGTCGCCCCGGACACGAGCGTCTCGGGCTTCGTCAAGCCCGGCGACGACGTCGATCTGCTCCTCGTGCACAGTGCGGTCCCGGCGACCGCGGATCCGCCGAAACCGCATAAGCTCGCCGAGACAATCCTGAGCGACATCCGGGTGATCGCGATCGACCAGAAGCCCGATGATCAGAACGGCAACGCGTCGATTGCGAAGACCGTCACGCTCGAAGTGACGCGGAAGCAGGCCGAAATCATCTCGGTGGCGAGCCATATCGGCAATTTGTCCATCGTCCTGCGCAGCCTGGCGCGGGCCGACGTCCAGCCCGACCAGATTGCCAAGGCGCCGGAACGGCCCACGCGAACCTGGGACAGCGAAGCGAGCCCCGTCTTGCCGTCGATCGGCAGCCCGACGAACCGGCTGCAGGTCATCCGCGGCAACCACAGCACGAATGTCGCTATTCCCTCTTCCGGCTTTTCCGGCAGCGGCGTCTCGACCAGCGCTCTTTCGCATGGCGCACTCGGGACCGCATCCGCTGGCATCCAAGGCGCCGACACTGCGGCGAGGGTGATTACGCCATGAACCGTATCCTACCGATTTTCGCGCTGGTGCTTGGCCTCCTGGTCGGCACCGCCGCCTTCGCGCAAACCGCAAAGGTGATCGCGCCGGCCACGTCGGTGATCCAGCTGTCGTCGAACCAGGGCCAGCTGATCCGCCTGCCGCGCCCGGCCAACGCGGTCTTCATCGCCGATACCAAGATCGCCGACGTCAGCGTCCGCTCGCCGCAGCTCGTCTACGTGTTCGCCAAGGGGCTCGGAGAGACCACCCTTTACGCGCTCGACAGCCATGATCAGCTGGTCGTCGCGCAGCGGGTCAACGTGGCGCCGAACCTGGCGCGCATGCGGGAGCAGTTCCGCATGCTCAACCCGGCCATGCCGGTTGAGGTCAGCTCGATCGCGGATCAGCTCGTCCTTACGGGCACGGTCGACAGCGCCGACACGGCCGATCAATACGTCCGTATCGCCGCAGCCGCGGTCGGTGGCGACAAGAAAGTTATCAACCGCATCCGTATTTCCAGGCCCAGCCAGGTCAATATCCGCGTGAAAATCGCGGAGGTGAGCCGCGACATCAACAAGAGGCTCGGATTCAACTGGTCGCTTATAGGCCAGGCTACCTCGAATTGGGCGCTCGGCTTTGCTGTCGGCAACATCGTGCACCAGGCCGGTGCCTTCATCTTCCCGGCTGACGGCGCAAACCATATCGCCAGCAGCCTCTCGAACAGCAGCGTGTCCGTAGACACCGTGCTCGACCTGCTGGACACGGAAGGCCTCATCACGATGCTCGCCGAGCCGAACCTGACCGCCAAGACGGGTGAGACCGCAAGCTTCCTGGCGGGCGGCGAGTTTCCGATCCCGATCGCGCAGAACAACAACGTGACCACGATCACGTACAAGAAGTTCGGCGTGTCCCTCGCCTTCACGCCGACCATCCTTAGCGATAACCGGATCAACCTGAAGGTGGCGCCCGAGGTGAGTCAGCTCAGCTCCTCCGGCGCGCTCCAGGCCAACGGGTTCAACATTCCGTCGCTCACGACGCGCCGGGCCGAGACCACCGTCGAGCTTGGCAGCGGGCAGAGCTTCGCCATCGCCGGCCTGCTGCAGAACACGACGAACCAGAACCTGAACGACGTGCCCGGATTGAAGGAAATCCCGGTGCTCGGCGCACTTTTCCGGTCCGACGCCTTTCAGCGCCAGGAAAGCGAGCTGATGATCGTCGTGACGCCCTATATCGTCCGGCCGGTCTCCAGCCGCCTGCCCTTGCCGACCGACGGCTATCAGCCGCCGAAGGATCTGGAGCGCTTCCTTCTCGGTCAAACCCATGTGCCGCAGCCGGCGCCCAAGCCCGGCGCGCCGCTCGATCCCACCGGGCGTCCCGGCGTCGCCGGCCCGGCTGGCTTCGTGCTGCAGTAGGAGATTTCGGTGATGAACAGGACAAGCAGAGCCATTCTCGTTCTCATGTCACCGCTGCTCCTCGCGGCGTGTGACCTCCGGCTCAACGAGTACGTGGAGAAGGCGCGCGAGCACCAATACACGGAGCTTCGCAAGCCGGTCCAGGTCAACATGGTGAAGTTCACCCATGACGTCACTTTCGACGGCGGCAAGTCGGCGCCGACCGCTGCGGAATTCGGCCGCTTCGACGCCTTTGCCCATTCCATCAAGATGGGCAACGGCGACGAGGTCGTCCTCCGCGGCGGAGCGCCCTATCGCCGTGAGGCGATCGCGACGCATATCGTGCATCTCGGGCTGCCGGTGACCATCCGCAGCGAAGCCGGCAGCAACGAAGAGGCGGCCTCGAACACGATCAAGGTCACCGTCAACCGCTACGTCGTCACGCCGCCGGCCTGCCCCGATTGGAGCAACTTCAACGGCAACGACGAGAACAACACGCCGGGTTCGAATTACGGCTGCGCAACCGACGCCGGCCTCAGTTACATGGTCGCGAATCCGCGCGACCTCGTTCAGCCCCAGCCGATGGATCCCGAGCTCTCCGTTCCCCAGTTGCGGACGCTCGGAAACTATCAGCAAGGCAAGGCGCTCAAGCCTGTCACCTCGTCGACGGGAGGGAACTAAGATGTGTGCGGCACCTGCTAAGGCCAACGCGCCTCTTCTTGGCGGCACCGGCGAAGCACTGGTCTTCACCGACAATCCGGAGATCTGCGATGCGGTCGCCCGCATCATCGACACCGGGTCGGTCTCGCGCGTAACCGTTCTCGAAGGCGGCATCGCCGCGGCGCTCGAGGCGCCGATGCCCGATGCCCCGGTCACGCTCGTCGACGTCTCCGCGTCGCCCGATCCGGTCACCGACGTGGCGATGCTCTCCGAAGTGACCAAGGGCCGCATCGTCGCGATGGGCCCGGTCAACGACGTCGCCTTCTACCGGACGCTGATCGCGGCCGGCGCGTCCGACTATCTGGTCGTTCCGCCGACCGACGACATGCTGATCGAGGCGCTGACGCCGCCGAAGGTCGAAGTCGAAACCGACAAGGAGGAGGAGTGCCGGATCGTCTCGGTGGTCGGCGCCCGCGGCGGCGTCGGCTCGACCACGGTTGCGGTCAACATCGCCTGGCACCTCGCCCACAACTACGGTCAGCGGACCGGGCTCGTCGATCTCGACCTGCATTTCGGCACCTGCGCCCTCTCGCTCGACCTGCTGCCGGGCCGCGGCCTGCGCGATGCGCTCGACAATCCCGAGCGTATCGACCCGCTGTTCATCGCCAGCGCGATGGTCAACGAGAGCGAGAACCTGTTCATCCTCGGCGGCGAGGAGCCGCTCGAATCGAAGTCGGAGCTGAACGCCTACGCCATCGATCCCTTGATGTCGGCGCTGCGCGCCAATTTCAGCGCGCTGGTCTTCGACATGCCGAAGAACGTGGCGATCTCCCATCCGACGCTGATGCAGGAATCGGCGGCGGTCCTCTTGGTCACGGACTTTTCGCTGGCGGGCATGCGCGACGTGCTTCGCATGAAATCCTTCGTGCGGGATTTCTGTCCCAACACGAAGACCGAGATCGTCGCCGTCGCCAGCAAGGACAAGAGCGGCGCCCTTACCCAGCGGGATTTCGAAAAGGGCATCGAGGGCAAGGTCGACTACGTCATTCCCTACGAGCCGAAACTCGCGAGCGAGGCGGCGAACGGCGGCAAGGCGATCTCGGCCATGACCGGCGGCGGAAAGGCAATCGGCAAGGCGCTGACCGCCATTGCGGATTCCATCGTGGGTGACCTGCAGAAGGTCGAAAAGAAGAAGACTTGGTGGCGTAAATGAGTGAACAGCCCGTCCTCAGATTCCCGGATGGCGACGGCTGGAAGGAAGGGCTTGCGCTCTCCCTCGAGCGGCTGCGTCCGATAATCGAGGCGAATGTCGACCGGCAGATGGTGGCGAAGCTGTCGCGCGGCGCGCTCGCGCAGCAGATCCGTATGATCGTCTCCAAGAATGCGCCGGCCGTCGGGCTTGATCTCAACTTGCTTCAAGAACGCGATCTCGTCACCACGCTGGTCACCGCGCTCGCCGGCCCGGCGCCGGAGGTCCACCGGGCCCAGCAGCAGCGTCCCGCCCAGGCCCGTCCGAACGGAAACGGTGCGGCCGCCGGCGCCCATGCCCACGCCACGCCCGGACGCCCCGCGCCGACCAGCCCGGCCGCGGAACAAGACGACGATCCGAGCGTACAGATCAGCTCCGCCAGCATGGCGAGCGTCCGCGAGGCGGCCGAGGCAATCCGTCCGCTGATGATGGAGCGTATCGACGCGGCGGCCGCGGCGAGCCTGCCGCGCGACGAGCTGATGTCGCAGATCAGCGGCCTTGTCGCCGAGCTCCTGATCGAGAACAAGATCCGGCTCAACCAGATCGAGCAGAAGAGCCTCGTCACCAACCTCGTCAACGACATGATGGGGCTGGGCCCGCTCGAGCCGCTGCTGGCCGACAAGGACATCACCGAAGTGATGGTCAACGGGCCGAACCAGATCTACGTGGAACGCGGCGGCAAGCTCGATCTCACCGACATCACCTTCCGCGACCACAGCCATCTGATGAACATCTGCACGCGCATCGTCAGCTGGATCGGCCGCCGGGTCGACGAATCGAGCCCGATGTGCGACGCGCGCCTCAAAGACGGCAGTCGTGTCAACATCATCATCCCGCCGCTCGCCATCGACGGCGCCGCCATCTCGATCCGTAAATTCGCCGAAAAGAAGATCACGCTGGAGAAGATGGTGGAGTTCGGCAGCATGTCGCCGCAAATGATGCGGCTCCTGCAGATCGCCGCGCGCGTCAAGCTCAACATCCTGATCTCCGGCGGTACCGGCTCCGGTAAGACCACGCTGCTCAACGCGCTGAGCCGCATGATCGACGGCGGCGAGCGCGTCGTCACGATCGAAGACGCGGCCGAGTTGCAGCTTCAACAGCCCCACGTGGTGCGGCTCGAGACGCGCCCGGCCAACCTCGAAGGTCAGGGCGAGGTCACGATCCGCGACCTGGTCAAGAACTCGCTGCGTATGCGCCCGGACCGCATCATCCTCGGTGAGTGTCGTGGCTCCGAAGCGATCGACATGCTGCAGGCCATGAACACCGGTCACGAAGGATCGATGAGCACGGTCCACGCCAACAACCCGCGCGAGGCCCTCACCCGTCTCGAGAACATGATCAGCATGGGCGGCTTCGGGCTGCCGCCAAAGGCCATGCGCATGCAGGTCGCGTCCGCGATCGATCTGATCTGCCAGGTGTCGCGTATGCGCGACGGCGGCCGGCGCATCACGCATATCTCCGAGGTGGTCGGCATCGAAGGCGAAGTGATCACGATGCAGGAGCTCTTCACCTACAAGTACAAGGGTGAAGACGCCGGCGGCAAGCTCATCGGCACGTTCGAATCGACGGGCCTGCGGCCGCAGTTCTCGGAAAAGGCCGCGTATTTCGGCCTCGACAAAGCCCTGATGGAGATCCTCGGATGATCAACAGCGGCAGCGGATTCGGCGGTCTCGAAATAGCCATCATGCTCGGCGCGCTGCTGATGGCGGCGGTCCTCGTCATGATCTTCTACGTCGCGACCGACAACGGCAGACGCCGTCACGAGCAGCGGGTGGCCAGCATGCGCGACCGCGCCATGGGCGCCGCCGTCGCGATTCAGCAGCGTGCCCAGACGAGCGCGGTCAGACGCGACAAAGACACCTCGCTCGACATGCTGATGAAGCGCTTCATGCCGCGGCCCGACCAGCTGCGGCTGCGCTTGCGGAAGACCGGACGCAACATCTCGATCGGCCAATATGGCCTCGCTATGCTCGGCGTGACGATCGTCGTCGGTGTCAGCTGCTGGCTCTTTTTCGCCTTCAAGCCCTTCCTGGCGGGCGCGATCGGGCTCGGCGCCGGCCTCTGGCTGCCGCATGCGGGCATCGGCTACATGATCAACCGGCGCGTCAATCAGTTCACCACCCGCTTCCCCGAGGGTCTCGACATCATCGTACGCGGGCTGCGCGCCGGTCTGCCGATCGCGGAATCGATCGTCAACGCGCGCTCCGAGGTCCCGGAGCCGGTGAAGACGGTCTACGGCCAAATCGCGGACGGCGTGAACCTGGGCCAGAATCTCGAGGACGCCATCGCCGAGGCGGCAAAAGTGCTCGACACGCCGGAGCTCAAATTCTTCGCCATCAGCCTGTCGGTGCAGCGGGAAACCGGCGGTAACCTCGCCGAAACGCTGTCCAATCTCGCCGACATCCTGCGCCGCCGCCGCCAGATGAAGCTCAAGGTGAAGGCGATGTCGTCGGAAGCACGGGCCAGCGCCTATATCCTGGGCTCCCTGCCCTTCATCATGTTCGGCCTGATCCTCTTCGTGAACTCCGGCTACGCCATGGAGCTGTTCACCGACCCGCGCGGCATGATGATGGTCGGCGTCGGCGCCTGCATGATGGTTATCGGCATCGCGATCATGATCAAAATGGTGAATTTCGAGATATGAATTTCAAGAACCTCATACCAGCCGGCCTGGGGCTCGAGGACTTGATCGCGCTCGGGGCCGCCGCCTTCGTCGGAATCGGCATCGTCATCGTCTGGCGTGCGTTGCTCGAGAAAGCGCCTGCCCAGCGCCGTATCAAGGCAATCGCCGATCGGCGCGCCAATCTCCGCCAGGCTATGACCGCGCCGAAGCGCCGCACCAAGATCGAGACGCTGAACGTGGCGCGCCGGACGCTGCGGCATTTCCGCCTGATGACCGGCAAGCCGGTCGAAAACGCCCGCTCCAAGCTCATGCGCGCCGGCTTCCGGTCGCGCGACGCGGTGACGCTCTTCCTGTTCGCGAAGCTCTGCATGCCGCTCGCGCTTGGTATCATCGCCGTCATCGCGGTTTATGTGCTCGAGCTCTACCACCTTGGGCCGCAGGGGCGCTTGTTCGCCTCCGTCGGCGCGATCCTGGCCGGCGCCGCCCTGCCGGATATTTATGTGACGAATACGATCTCCAAGCGCACGCATGTTCTGACCCGCGCCATGCCGGACATGCTCGACCTTCTGGTCATCTGCGCCGAGGCCGGCCTTGCGCTCGACAACGCCCTCGTCCGGGTCTCCAAGGAAATCCGGCTGAACTGCGCCGAGATGGCCGACGAGATGGAGCTGACCTCCGCCGAGCTCGGCTTCATGTCGGAGCGCCGTATCGCGCTGGAAAACCTGTACAAGCGCACCGCACTGCCCTCGATGCAGGCGCTCGCGAATACCCTGATCCAGAGCGAGCGCTACGGTACCCCGCTCGCCCAGTCGCTGCGCGTCCTATCCCGGGAGCTGCGCGACGAACGTCTGATGAAAGCAGAGGAAAAGGCTGCGCGCCTGCCCGCGACGCTAACCGTGCCGATGATGATCTTCATCATGCCGACCTTGTTCATCGTGCTGATCGGCCCGGGCATCCTGCGGGCGATCGACGGTCTGTCCAGCGTGATGAAATGACCTCAGTGCGCCTGCAACGCGTAGCCGGAGCGAACCGACTTGACCCGCTGAACGGGATCGGCCATCGAGCGCAGCTGGGCGTAATAGCTCAGATTGCGCTCGACCTCGCGGTTGTCCATGTCCATGCGCGCGAACTTCCGGGCGTTATCGACGTCGCCGGCGAGGCCGTAGGCCAGGGCCAGGTTCTGCCGGTCACGGGCGGTCGCCCCCGGCCGAAGGGCCAGCGGCCGCAGGATCTCGATGGCGCCCTTGTAGTAGCCGGCGAATGCCAGCGAGAGGCCGAGATTGTTGCGCAGCGAGGGGTCGTTCGGCGCGATCTCCAACCCGGCGTAGTAGTATTCCTGCGCCTTGGCATGGTCGGCCATGGAGTCATAGGCGACGCCGAGCCCGCTATAGGCCCGGTAGTCCTTCGGATTGACCGAAATGGCCTTCTCGAAATCGGCGATCGCGAGGTCGGACTGATCCTGCGCGATCAAGGCGTTGCCAAGACCGCGCAGCGCGCGCCCGTTCTTGCCGTCGATCACCAGCGCCTGACGGAAGGCGTTCGCCGCTTCCCGCGCGGCGCCGGCCTCGAGCAGCGATTCGCCCAGCCCGTTCAGCGGATCGACCTGCTTCGGCGACGCGTCGTGCGCCCGTCGGTAGAAGGCCGCCGCCGCCGCATAGTCGCCGCGCTTCCGGCTGGCATCGCCCGCATGCATCATCGCGGCCACGAGCTCCTTGTCCGTGGCCACCGCGTCGCGTCTGCGATCGAACCCGTCTTCGGCGCAAGCCGCTATCCCGAACAACAAAAAGGCCGCAATGACAAGGCGGCTGATCTTGCGAGTACTGTCAAGTTGCATGGGCAAAATCTACAACATTTGTGAAGAATTGCCATGAAAAAAGTGCGTCAACTCAAGAATTTTTTCAATAAACTTCGTCGGAACAAAGATGGTTCTGCAGCAATTGAATTCGCTTTCACTGCACCATTGCTGATCATGACCATCGTCGGCATCATGGAGTTTTCCATGATCCTGTTCCTCAATGCCTCCCTCGAGGGCAGCCTTCGCGATGCCGCGCGGTTCGGCTCAACCGGCTATTCGCCTGTCGGCGTCGACCGCAAGCAGCTGATCATCGACGAAATCCGGAAAGCGACGCTCGGTCTCGTGCCGATCAACGACAGCAACGTGACCACGTTGGCCTATACCGATTTCAGCGAGGTCGGCAAGCCGGAGCCCTATATCGACGCCAACGGCAACGGCCATTACGACCTCGGCGAGAGCTATACGGACGTCAACTCCAACGGCCAGTGGGATGCCGACATGGGCATCCCCGGGCTCGGCGGCGACTGCCAGGTGGTCGTCTACAAGGTGACGACGCAATGGCCGCTACTGCTGGGGCTGCTGGCCGATGAAATCGGCCGGCCGATCACGCTCAGCGCCAGCACCGCGGTCCGAAACGAGCCCTACGGCAATACGCAATGCTGAGGCCCGAGACGAGGCACGTCCGAGGAGCATCCGACATGTTCAAATCACTGTTGCGCCGAACACTGCACCGGCCCCTGCGCGATAAGCGGGGCGGCATCATGATCGAGTTCGGCATCGCCATGCCTCTGCTGATCCTGCTCATGCTGGGCGGGGTCGAACTCGGGCGGTACGTTCTCCTGCACCAGAAGCTCGACCGAACGGCGATGACGGTCGCCGACCTTGTCGCGCGCGTGAACACCGTGGACGTGGCCGACCTGAATACGATCTTCAGCGCGGTAGACCTCGTGATGACGCCCTTCACCATGGGCAGCAAGGGCGTCGTGGTCATCTCCTCGGTGGTCGACCAGAGCGGCGTACCGCACGTCGCCTGGCAGCGCAAGGGCGGCGGCACACTGAATCTCACCAGCGATGTCGGGAACCAGGGCGGCAATGCCACGCTGAGCGACAGCTCGCTGGTCGACCCCACGGACGGAATAGTCGTCGGCGAGACTTACTACGACTACAGCCCTTGGTTCATCTCGCTGCTGCCAAGCGCACGGCTGCATCATATCGCCATCTACCGGCCGCGCGGCGCCGACAAGGTGACCTGTTCGGACTGCTAGCCGGCGCCATGCGCGCGCCCGCCGCCCCATGCGGGCCGGATACGAGCCGACCGACGGGTCCGGCGCACGGCGCCCGCCCGGCGCGGGCAGCGGCATTTTATCGTCTTCCGGCCGCGCCGCCCCTTGCGGCACAATACGCTTTCCCGCCCGGAAGGTACCCGCGCCCATGTCCAACCGAATGCTGCAGCTCACGGATGCGCTCTACGACTACATGCACGCGGTGTCGCTCCGCGAGCCGGAGGTCCTGATCCGCCTGCGCGCCGAGACCGCGAAGCACCCTCGCGGCGGCATGCAGATCTCGCCCGAACAGGGCCAGCTCATGCGGCTGCTGATCGAGCTGCTCGGGGTCAAGCGGATCATCGAGATCGGCGTCTTCACCGGCTACAGCAGCCTGTCCATGGCCCTCGCCCTGCCCCCCGATGGCAGGCTGATCGCCTGCGACGTCTCCGAGGAGTTCACCGCGATCGCCCGCCGGTATTGGCGGGACGCCGCCGTGGACGGCCGGATCGACCTGCGGCTCGCGCCGGCGGTCGAGACGCTCGACCGGCTGCTCGCGGACGGCGCGGACGGCAGCTTCGACATGGCCTTCATCGACGCTGACAAGGAGAATTACGACGCCTATTTCGAGAAATGCCTCACGCTCCTGCGGCCCGGCGGGCTTCTGCTCGTGGACAACGTGCTGTGGAGCGGCCGCGTGATCAAGGCGGACGACAAGACCGCCGACACCGAGGCGATCCGGGCGCTGAACCGCAAGCTGCATGCCGACGCGCGCATCTCGATGTGCATGCTGCCGATCGGCGACGGTCTGACGTTGGCGCGGAAAAGGCCCTGAAAAACAGCGCAACGCCGGTAATTTGAGCCCCAATAACCCGGACCAAATCCCCGATATATCTGTATAAAATTCCTCAATTTATTCTAAACGCCCTGAATTTATTATCAGGACGTTAATATCTTAATGGGACTATATTTTGACCGATTGGCTTTTATTGCACCCATAGCCCTTCGATACTGATTACATATTCGAAGTATGGGCGAGAAAAATATCCCATGTTTCGTAAGATACTTGTGATCCCGTTGGTTATGCTGGGGCTGGTCTTTCCGGCGTCCGTCGGCGTTGCCGAGAAAACCGACAATTCGAACTGCGGCGCGCGGGCGACCGTCTTGCATTACCTGTCGGCCAACTACTCGGAAAAGCCGGTCGCGATGGGCGTCGCCGCCAATGGCGGCCTGATCGAGGTCCTGACCTCGAAGGAAGGCAACACCTTCACGATCATCGTGACGATGCCCGAGGGCGACACCTGCATGGTCGCCGCCGGCCAGAGTTGGGAAAGCCTGACGGACAGCCTGGCGCGGCCGCAGATCTAGCCCGCCCGTAGCGCAGCCTGACGATGACGCGCCCCGCCCGCACGGGGCTGCGGACGTCAGTCGCCCGCGCCGTAGCCGTATTTTTCCTTAACCGCACGCGCCTCCGGCCCCTTCAGAAAGGCGACGAAGGCGCGCGCCGCCGCGTTGTTGGCGCCATGCTTGAGCAGCACCGCGTCCTGGGCGATCGGCGCATAGAGGCTCTGCGGCACGATCCATCGCGAGCCGCCGTGGCGCCGGACGACCTGGGACAGCGCCACGAAGCCGACTTCGGCGTTGCCGGTCTCGACGAACTGATAGGCCTGCGAGACATTGTTGCCCTGGACGAGCTTGGCGCGGAGCTTGTCGTAAACGCCGAGCTTCTTCATCGCTTCCACCGAGGCGGCGCCGTAGGGCGCCGTCACCGGGTTGCAGATGGCGAGCTTGCGGAAATTCGCCTCCTTGAGCGTCGTCTCGCCCTTGACCCGCCCCTTGTCCTTGCTGAACAGCACGATCTTGCCGGCCGCATAGGTGAAACGGCTGCCGGGCACGGCGAAACCGGCGTCGACCGCCTTTTTGGGCCGCGCCTGGTCGGCCGCCAAAAAGACGTCGAACGGCGCGCCCTGGGCGATCTGTGTGTAGAGCTGTCCGGTCGATCCGAAGCTGAACAGGGCCTTGTGCCCGGTCGCCTTCTCGAACAGCGCGCCGATCTCCTTCGCCGCGTCCGTGAAGTTGGCCGCGACCGCGATCGTGGCTTGCGCGGCATAGGCCTGGCCGGACAACGCGGCGGCGACGGCAACCCCTGCCAAGACGGCCAATAGGCGGCGCCGGGCGACGGCACGGAAGAAAAGCAAGACCTCGAGCATGGCGGTGTTCCCCGTCGATATATCTAATTGGATATATCGTTCTAGTTGTCCGCTTTACCGGATGGCAAGCGTTATTTTCATTTGGCAATATCGAAACGGCCCCCCGGCGAGCCCCGGCGCCGAGGGACCGTCCCGAAACCCCGCGCCGTCAGGCGATGGCGAGCCGGTGCGAGACGTTCTTCACGACGCTATAGCCTTCGAGGCCTTCCGTCCCGCCCTCGCGGCCGTAGCCGCTTTCCTTGACGCCGCCGAACGGCGTCTCGGCGCTCGAGGCGACGAAGTGGTTGATCGAAAGATTGCCGGCTTCCACGCCGGCCGCCAGCCGGTCCGCATTGGACGCCGAATGGGTGAAGGCGTAGGCGGCGAGGCCGTAAGGCAAGGCATTCGCCTTTTCAATCGCTTCGTCCAGATTCTTCACGGGATTGATCAACGCCAGCGGGCCGAAGGGCTCCTCGCGCATCGCCCGCGCCTCATCCGGCACCTCTGCCAGAACCGTCAGCGGGAAGTAGTAGCCGCGGTTGCCGATCCGGCTGCCGCCGGCAAGCACCCGTGCGCCTTTACCCTTCGCGTCGGCGACGAAGGCCTCCATCGCCTCGAGCCGCCGGTGGTTCGCCAGCGGCCCGATGTCGGTCGACGGGTCGAGACCGTCGCCCACCCGGAACGATTCGGCGCGCGCGGCGAATGCCGCCGAGAACGGCTTATACACCGACTCATCGACGAAGAAGCGGGTCGGCGAGACGCAGACCTGGCCCGCGTTGCGCGCCTTCGCGACCGCCGAGGCGGCGCCCGCCGCGGCCGGATCCACATCGTCGCACACAATCACCGGCGCGTGGCCACCGAGCTCCATGATCGACGGCTTCATGTGCTGCGCGGCCAGCCCGGCCAAATGCTTGCCGACCGGGATCGAGCCCGTGAAGGTGATCAGGCGGACCGCCGGCTGCGGGACGAGATACGCCGAGATCTCGGACGGCTCGCCGAAGACGAGGTTCAGCACGCCCGGCGGCAAGCCCGCGTCATGGAAGGCGCGAACCAGATGGACGGCACCCGCCGGCGTCTCTTCCGAGGCCTTGAGAATGATAGAGCACCCCGCCGACAGGGCGCCGGCCACCTTTCGCACGGGCGAGCTCATCGGAAAATTCCACGGCGAGAACGCCGCGACGACGCCGATCGGCTGGCGCAACACGGTGTGCCGCATGCCCGGCTCGCTGGGAATGACGCGGCCGTAGAGCCGGCGCCCCTCGTTCGCGTCCCAATCGATGATGTCGCATCCGCGCAGGATCTCGACTTTCGCCTGCGCCAGCGGTTTGCCCTGCTCCAGCGTCAGGGCCTCGGCCATCGCGTCGACCCGCTCGCGGATCAGCCGCGCCGCCGCCGTGATGATCTCCGCGCGCCGCGCGGGCGACGCCTGACGCCAGACTTCGAACCCCTTCGCGGCCGCGTCGAGCGCCGCATCGAGATCGCCCTTGGACGCGTGCGGCACCGTGCCGATGACGCTCTCATCCGCCGGATTGATGACAGGCGCGCCCTCGGCGCGCTTCCACGCGCCACGGATGTAGAGCTCGAGTTCGGGATAGCTGCTCATTTCGGATCCTTTCATTCCTGTCGACGACCCCGGGGTCCGTGACCGCGGCGCGCGGCATGTCTTGCCGGCGCGGCAATGATCACTCGTCCGGATTGTCCGCTGATCAATATATTTGTATGAATATATCGATTTATACACGCCGCCAGCGGCAGGCCGCAAGCGATATTTTCAATTGGAAATAACGATGCGAAGCGCAGTCAGCATGCGCTTCCATGCGTCGGTGGAGCCCCGGGCCTCATTGGAGCGCCGGGTGGTCCACGCGGTCGCCGACCTTGATCCCGAGCCGGCTCACCGTGCCGGCGTTCAGCTCGAGAACCGCCCGCACCGGCCCGTCCGAGCCGATCAGCTCGGTCGATTCCGGCACGGTGCGCTCGACGATATGCGAGATCCGGTCGTCACTCGCGATGAACACCATGTCGAGCGGGATCAGGGTGTTCTTCATCCACATGGTGACCCGCGTGCCCGCCGGATAGACGAACAGCATGCCGGCGTTCGGCGCCAAGCTGCGCCGGAACATCAACCCCATCGCCTGCTGGCTCGGCGAGGTCGCGAGCTCGACCTGGAACGCGCGCACGCCCTTCGCCGTCTCCACCTTGAGCGCCGGTCCCGCCCCGTCCGCGGCGATCACGCGAGACGACAGGACAACGAAAAGCGCCAGCCACACCAGGAAAATTCGAAATTTCGTCCTCATGATGCCTTTCTCGGTCTCGAACGGGTCATATGCCAACCTCCGCCGGCTGGCCGGCCGATGGTCCGGGCGCGCCTTCTTCGCCGGCGACGCGACGCTGCGTCTGCCAGAGTTTTGCGTAACTTCCCTTGATCGCCAAGAGTTTCTCATGCGTGCCGCGCTCGACAATCCGGCCCTGCTGCAACACGAGGATTTCGTCGGCGTGAACGACCGTCGACAGCCGGTGCGCGATGATCAGCGTCGTGCGATCGGCCGACACCTCGTCGAGGCTGCGCTGGATCTCCTGCTCGGTATGGCTGTCCAGCGCCGAGGTCGCCTCGTCGAACAACAGGATGCGGGGCCGCTTCAGGATCGTCCGCGCGATCGCGACGCGCTGTTTCTCGCCGCCCGACAGCTTGAGCCCGCGCTCGCCGACCATCGACTGATAGCCGTCCGGCAAGGCGGTGATGAAGGCGTGGATTCGCGCGAGATGCGCCGCCTCCTCGACTTCCGCCGGCGTCGCGCCGGGCCGGCCGTAGGCGATGTTGTAGTAGATCGTATCGTTGAACAGCACGGTATCCTGCGGCACGATGCCGATCGCCGCGCGCAGGCTATCCTGGCGGACGTCGCGGATGTCCTGGCCGTCGATCAGCACCCGGCCCGCGGCGACGTCGTAAAAGCGGTAGAGAATGCGGCTGATCGTCGACTTGCCGGCCCCGCTCGGCCCGACGATGGCGACCGTCTTGCCCGGCGGAACGACGAAGGAGACATCCTTCAGGATCGGCCGCCGCGGGTCGTAGCCGAAGCTCACATTCTCGAAGCGGAGCTCGCCCGCCACGACGGCGAGGTCGGGCGCACCGGGACGGTCAAGGACCTCCTGCTCCACATCCATCAGCTTGAACATGTCCGCCATGTTGATCAGGCCCTGGCGCACGTTGCGATAGGTGAAGCCGAGGAAGTTCAGCGGCAGGTAAAGCTGGATCAGATAGGTGTTGACCAGGACGAAGTCGCCGACGGTCATCGTCTTGTCGACGACGCCGCGCCCGGCCATGTACATCACGATGACCAGCCCGATCGCGATGATCGCGCCCTGACCGATATTCAGCCCCGACAGGCTGACCGTGCTGTGGACCGCGGCGCGCTCGTAGGCCTGGAGCGCGGTGTCGAAGCGCCGGGCCTCGTGCTCCTCGTTGCCGAAATACTTCACGGTCTCGTAGTTCAGCAGGCTGTCGACCGCCTTGCTGTTTGCTTCCGTGTCGCGCGCCACCATCTCGCGCTGGAACTTGATGCGCCAGCTCGTCACCGCCACGGTGAAGACGATATAGCCGACGATCGTAACGAAGGTGACCACGGCGAACCACGCGTCCAGCAGCCTCCACAGCACTGCGCAGACGAGAAGGATCTCGATGATCGTCGGCGCGATGCTGAACAGCATGTAGTCGAGCAGCGTTTCGATGCCCTTGATGCCGCGCTCGATCACCCGCGACAGGCCGCCGGTCTGGCGCTCGAGATGATAGCGCAGGCTGAGCGCGTGCAGATGGCGGAACGTCCGCAGCCCGGCCTGCCGCATCGCCCGCTGGACGACCTTGGCGAACAGCGCCTCGCGGAGCCCGACGAAGAAGACCTGCAGGACGCGCGCGCCGCCATAGGCGACGAGCAGGGCGACCGGCAGCACCGCGGCGCCCCCCTTCTCCCCGGAAAGCAGGTTCACCGCCTCGCGGTAAAGCAGCGGCACGTAGACGGTCGCCGCCTTGGCGGACGCCAGGGCAGCCAGGGCGCCGACCACGCGAAGCTTGATCTCGACCTCGCCCTTGGGCCAGACATAGGCCAACAGCTTGACGGCGCCATGCCGCCGCCGCTCCGCTGATTCTACCACCGCTTGATTTTCCACTCAGGCTATCGCCATTTCTCAGTTAAAGCGCTGCTTCCGGCACGTCTATTGCTGGGCTGGACTCCCCGGATTTATCTTACGTTAACCATTCCAATCGTACTCTAAGCGGCGATTTGGACCCGGTATTGCGTCGCGATATACCGGTATAGTGTGGCGCTGGCGCCCTTTTGACGATCCGCCCCGGTCAGATGAACAAAGAAATTAAACGGCTCGAGGACCGCGTCAAGGAATTGGAAGCGAAGCTCGCGCTGGCCGAACAGCGGGGCACGGAGAGCCACGCCTTCCTCGAATTCTACCGCAAGGCCGTCGAGACCAGCCGCGACGGAATCGCACTCTATGACGCGGATTTCCGCCTCACCTTCTGCAATCAGCGCTATAAGGAGCTGCTCCATCCTATCGCCCACCTGATGACGCCGGGGCGGCCGCTCCAGGACCTCGTCCGCGAGACGGCGCTGTCGGGCATCGTCCCGGCGGCCGCGCGGGATCCGGAGACCTGGATCAGCAAGCGAGGCGACGCGCGGCACCGGGTGTTCGACGAGCCCGTCTTGCTGGAGATGGCGGACGGCACCTGGCTTCGCGCCGTCGACTGCCGCACCAGCGACGGCGGCATGCTCTCGATTCGCACCGACGTCACCGACATGAAGATGCGTGAGGCGGAGCTCCAGGCCGCCAGCCGCGAATCCCGCAACATTCTCGAGGCGTTTTTCCAGCATTCGCCGGTGGCGATGCTGATCAAGGATTCGGAGCGGCGCTACAAGGCGGTGAACAAGGCGTTCGAGGATATGTTCCAGCTTCCGGCCGAGGCGATTGTCGGCCGCCGGCTCGAGGAGGCGCTGCCCGACACCGCCGCGATCATCGGTTCCGCTTTCGACCAGAACATCCTGCAGGGCGACGGCGTCGTGGAGATGGAGCACAAATTCGTCAAGACCGACGGCACCGAGGGCACGGTCGTGACGACAAAGTTCCCGATCCACGACAGCGAAGGCCGCATCTCGGCGATCGCCGCCATCATCCTGGACACGACCCGTTTCACCCAGGTACAGCACCAGCTCGCCGAAAATTCCCAGCTTCTCGAAGCGACCTTGCGCTCGATCGACCAGGGCTTCGCCGTTTTCGACAAGGATCTGCGGATCGTCGCCTGCAATCAGCGCTTCTTCGATCTACACAACTACCCGGCGAGCCCGCCGCCGAGCGGGCTGCGCCTGCGCGACATGCTCACCTATTTCGCGAAGAAGGGCTATTTCGGCGCCCGCGACCCGGCCACGGCGGTGGAGCGCCGCCTCGAGCTGCTGTCGGACCCGAACCGGCCGGACCGTGAGGAGCGCGTCCAATCCGACGGCACGATCCTCGACGTCCGCCGCACGGGCCTGCCGGACGGCGGCTACGTCGCCACCTTTACCGACATCACCGAACAGAAGCGCGCCGAGCGCGCCTTGCGGATCAGCGAAGAAAACTTCCGTAACGTGGTCGAACATTCGGAAATCGGCATCAGCATCGACATGCATACCGAGTTCCTTTTCGTCAACGACGCCTTCGCCAAGACCTTCGGCTATGACAGCCAGGAAGAGATCATGGCGCTGGGTCATTACGGGCCCCTGATCACGCCCCGCCAGCAGGAGCGCGTGCTCGGCTATTCGAAGGCGCGGGTCGAGGGCAAGCCTGCGCCGACGCTCTACGAGTTCGAGGGCGTCAAGCGCGACGGCAGCCCGGTCTGGATCCAGTGCACCGCGCGCATGGTGAACTGGAACGGCGAGCGGGTCACGCTCGGCACGGTCGTCGACGTCACCCAGCGCCACAAGGCCGAGGAGCGGCTGCGCAGCGCCCTCAACAGCGCCGAATCCGCGAACCGGGCGAAGTCGGACTTCCTGGCCAAGATGAGCCACGAGCTGCGCACGCCGCTGAACGCGATCATCGGCTTCTCCGAAGTCCTGGGCCGCGAGACCTTCGGCCCCCTCGGCCACCCCCGCTACAACAGCTATGTCGAAGACATCGCGGTGAGCGGGCGGCACCTGCTGGAAATGATCAACGACATCCTCGACATGTCCAAGATCGAGTCCGGCGGCTACGAGATCACGCCGGTCCAGGCGGATATCGAAACGCTTATCGCCGAGACCGTGCAGGTCGTGCGCGGCCAGATGGAGCAGCAGCGGCTCGACTTCACGCTCTCGATCGCGCCCGATATCCCGACGCTTTACGCCGATAAGCGCGCCGTGCGACAGATCCTCCTCAACCTGCTTTCAAACGCGATCAAGTTCACGCCGCCCGGCGGCAAGATCCGGATCGACGTCAGCGCCACGGCAAGCGGCGGCATCGCGCTCGCCGTTTCGGATACCGGCATCGGCATCGCCGAAGAAGACCTCGAGAACGTGCTGCAGCCCTTCAACCAGGGCAGCAACGCGCAAAGCACTGTCCAGCCGGGTACCGGCCTCGGCCTGCCCATCGTCAAATCCTTGATCGAGATGCATGGCGGCCGCCTGATCATGAAGAGCGCGCGCGGCAGCGGCACCACCGTCACGATCGAGTTCCCCCGCCCCGGCAAGCCGTCGTCCGGGCACGCCCGCGCGAGCTGAGCCCGGTTACACGTAGTAGATGATCAGGAAGCCGGCCAGCAGCACCAGCACCCAAATGGCCGAGCCGCCGATCGGCCAGGTGCGCGCCAGCACGCCTTCCGGCCCGTGATAGTGGCAGACGACGACCATGAAACGGTCGAACATGCGGATCGACAGCGCGATGCCGCCTTCCCGCAACCTGGCGAGCGCGTCGACCACGGCGCGGATCACCGCGGGCCCGGCGCGGCGGTAGATCCAGTCGACGTCGATATTCACCGACGGCAGCTCGGGCGGATAGAGGCCGGACAGGTTGAGCCAGGCGAAGGCCAGCGCCGAGAAGAACAGAAGCTGGGTCTGCGCGAGCACATGCGAGCCTGCGAAGGGCTCGTAATGCACCGGGAAGGGCAGCATGCTGTAGAGCACCCAGGGATAGCAGCCGTTGAAGATGCAAACGGCGGCCGCGAGCGCCATCGCGAGCAGCATGTTCCAGGGCGCTTCCTTGGTGCGGATTCCCGAGTCATGCGCGAAGAAGGCGAAATACGGGATCTTGATGCCGGCATGGTGGAACACGCCGGCCGAGGCGAACAGCAGCGCCAGCCAGACGATGGGATGGCCCTGGTCCATCGCGGCCACCATGACCATCGACTTCGAGACGAAGCCGGAAAATAACGGAAAGGCCGAGATCGACGCCGCGCCGACCATGCAGAGCCCGGTGGTAATCGGCATGCTCTTGTAAAGCCCGCCGAGATCCGAGCCGTTCATCTTGCCCGTGCGGAACAGCACCGCGCCCATCGACATGAACAAAAGGCCCTTGAAGATCACGTCGTTGAAGGCGTGCGCCACCGCGCCGTTGATCGCCATCTCGGTACCGAGGCCGATGCCGCAGACCATGAAGCCGATCTGGTTGATCATGCTGTAGGCGAGCACGCGGCGCAGGTCGTTCTCGATCACCGCGTAGAAGATCGGGAACATGGTCATCACCGCGCCGATATAAATCAGCGGCTCTGCGCCCGGATAGGCGCGCGCGAGCGCGTAAACCGCCGCCTTGGTGGTGAACGCGCTGAGCGTCACGGTGCCCATCGGCGTCGCCTCCGGATAGGCATCGACCAGCCAGGAATGCAGGCCCGGGAAGGCGCATTTGATCCCGAAGGCGAAGAAGATGAGCCAGCCCGACAGGCTTTCGAGCCCGATATAGCCGAAGGCGATGGAGCCGGACTCGTGGATCCGCACCAGGATGCCGAGCAGCAGCAGCAGGCCGGAAGCAACCTGGACGATGAGGTAGCGTATGCCGGCGGCGTCGGCCCGCTCGGTGCGGCGCGCCCAAACCAGGAAGACCGAGGAGACCGCCAGCACTTCCCAAAAGACGAAGAGCACGACCAGGTCGCCCGCGAAGACCGCGCCGAGCGCGCCGCCGGCGTAGAGAACCGCCGAAATCTGCTGCACCGCGTCACGCTCGTGCAGCGCATAGACGAGGCTCAGAAATGCGGCCAGATGGAACAGGTAGCCGAACAGCAGGCTCAGCTTATCGACCCGCACCAGCGTCAGCGTGGCGCCGAGAAAGGGCTCCTGCCAAGAGACGCCGTGCTGCATCCCGAGGAGATTGAGCGCGCCCACGACCGGGATCAGCAACAGCACCGCGCTGCGCAGCCAGCCGCGCACGAGCAGCGCGATCAGCGCGCCCGCAAAAAAGATCGCAAAGGGCGGCAGGCTACCGGCGATCATCGTAATAATCCTCGCCGCGCATGAGCAGCTTGCGCAGCTCTTTCGCGACCAGCACCAGCAACACGCAGGCGCAGAAGCCGTAGAAGGCGTAGAAACCGTAGAAGCCTTCCCAGGCCGTCTCGGCGTGACGGTGATAGATGAAATCAAAGACGAAGAGGAACACGCAGATCGCGTAGAACGTCCAGAGCAGCCGCTTCACATTCTTCGGGTCGTCGAAGATATGCTTTTTTTCGCCATCGGGTCGCTCGACCATCACGCACCTACCCTGGAGCTATCGGCTGCAACAGCTGGAACAGGCTGTCGGCAAAGAAGAACAGAAGCACGCACCCGAGCGCCGTGAGACACAGCGGCACGAGGCAGAAGATCGGCGCTTCCCGGATTCCCGTCACCTTCCCCGCTCCCACGCTGCCCTCTCCCCCGCCATCGCCGTCGGGAGGCGAGAAGAAGCCGCGCGCAACGACCGGCAACAGATAGGCGATGTTGAGCAGCGAGGAGATCATCAAGACGCCCGCGAAGATCAGCTGCCCCCGATCGACCGCGCCCAGCATGAGATAATACTTGCTCCAGACGCCGCCGAAGGGCGGCACGCCAATCACGCTCAGGCTGCCGAGCAGGAAGGCGGCGAGCGTGATCGGCATCGTCCGGCCGATTCCCCGCATCTCGCTGATCTCGGTCTTGCCGGTCGCCACGTAGATCGCGCCGGCGCAGAAGAACAGCGTGATCTTGCCCATGGCGTGCATGGCGATATGCATCGCGCCGCCGATGATGCCCATCGGCACGAACAAGGCGCCGCCCAGCACGCAGTAGGCGAGCTGGCTGACCGTCGAATAGGCCAGCCGCGCCTTGAGGTTGTCCTTGGTCAGCGCGATGCAGGAGGCGAGCAGCAG
>CAZPFL010000059.1:0-23576 GCA_964585785.1 uncultured Rhodospirillaceae bacterium | reverse complement strand
CCTTCGACATCGACGCCAACGGCATCGTCAACGTCTCGGCCAAGGACAAGGCCACGGGCAAGGAGCAGCAAATCCGCATCCAGGCCTCGGGCGGTCTTTCCGACACCGACATCGACAAGATGGTCAAGGACGCCGAAGAGCATGCCGCCGACGACAAGAAGCGCAAGGAGCTTGTCGAGGCGCGCAACATGGCCGACAGCCTGATCTATACGACCGAGAAGAGCCTGAAGGACTACGGCGAGAAGATCGACGGCGCGGAGAAGAGCGCGATCGAAGGCGATCTCGCCGCGCTCAAGGAAGCGGTCAAGGAAGACGATCCGGCGGCCATCAAAGCCAAGACGGAGGCCTTGTCGCAGTCGTCGATGAAGCTCGGCGAGGCGATGTACAAGGCGAGCCAGGAAGCGGCGTCGGGGGACGCGGCCGCTTCGGGCGAAGGCGCATCGGCTGGCGGGAAGGGCGAAGACGTCGTTGACGCCGATTTCGAGGAAGTCGACGACGACAAGAAGAAATCCGCCTGATCGTCACGGTTTCGCGATGATCGTTTGTAGCTAGAGATCCGGCCTCCGGAAGAGTGAATCGCTTCCGGGGGCCGGCTTTCCGATCGGGGTGGTCGATGGAAAAGCGGGATTATTATGAGGTCCTGGGCGTAAATCGCGACGCGGATGCGGACGCCATCAAGAAGGCGTACCGCAAGCTCGCGATGCAGTTTCATCCCGACCGCAATCCCGACGATTCGGAAGCGGAAGCGCGCTTCAAGGAAGCTGCCGAAGCCTACGAAGTGCTCAAGGACAAGAGCAAGAAGGCAGCCTACGACCGGTTCGGTCATGCGGCGTTCGAGGCCGCGGGCCGTCCCGGCGGCCCGGGCGGGTTCGATTTCGCCACCGGCTTCTCGGACATCTTCGACGAGGTGTTCGGCGATTTCATGGGCGGCCGGCCCGGGCGGCGCAACGCCGGGCGCGGCGCCGACCTGCGCTACAATCTCGAAATCTCCCTGGAAGACGCGTTTCACGGACACAACGTCGAGATCCGCGTGCCGACCTCCGTCAACTGTGACGAATGCGGCGGCAGCGGCGCGGAAGGCGGCTCTCGGCCGACGACCTGCAGCACCTGCGGCGGTCACGGCAAGGTGCGCAGCCAGCAGGGCTTCTTTACCATCGAGCGGACCTGCCCGGTCTGCGGCGGCCACGGCCAGGTGATCGACAAGCCGTGCAAGTCCTGCGGCGGCCAGGGTCGGGTCCACAAGGAAAAGACGCTGTCGGTCGCGATCCCGGCAGGGGTCGATGACGGCACGCGCATCCGTCTCGCCAATGAAGGCGAGGCCGGTCTCCGCGGCGCGCCGGCGGGCGACCTTTACATTTTCCTCCAGATCCGCAAGCACGATCTATTCGAGCGCGAGGGCTCGGATATCTTCTGCCGCGTCCCCATTTCCATGGTGACGGCGGTGCTCGGCGGCACCGTCGCCGTGCCGACGATCGACGGCACGGCGGCGAAGGTCTCCGTTCCGGAAGGCACGCAGACGGGCCAACAGTTCCGCCTGCGCGGCAAGGGCATGTCGGTGCTCAACGGCAAGGGCCGCGGCGACATGTATATCGAAACCATGGTCGAGACGCCGGTTCATCTCACGCGCAAGCAGAAGGAGCTGCTGCGTGAGTTCGACGAAGCGGGCGGCAACCGCACGCATAGCCCGCAATCCGAGGGCTTCTTCTCGCGCGTCAAGGAATTCTGGGAAGACCTGACCGAATAGCATCGAGGCGGACGGCCTTCGTCTGCGCCGTCCCGGCGGCCGCGTTTGCGGCTTTCTCTCCCTTCTCCCATCGGCTACAACGGATTCAGCGGCGCACCCGGGACGGGTTGGGCGCGCCAGGGAGGCAAAACATGAGCGACGACGTGAAGGTCGGCATCGTCGGCGCGGCCGGCCGTATGGGACAGATGCTGGTGCGCCAGGTCACGGAGACGCCGGGCTGCAAGGTTGCGGGCGCGACGGAAGGCTCCGGCAGCCCCCATCTCGGCAAGGACGCGGGTGCGGTGGCCGGCTTGGGCGATCTCGGCGTTGCGATCGTCGAAGATCCGGCGGCGATGATCGCCAATGTGGACGTGGTGATCGATTTCACCGTGCCCGCGGCGACGGCGGAGCACGCGCGGCTCGCCGCCCAGGCGGAGGCGGCGCTGATTGCCGGGACGACGGGGCTCAACGCCGAGCAGGAAGAGTCGATAACCCGTGCGGCGCGCCATGTTCCCGTCGTGCGCGCGTCGAACTTCAGCGTCGGCATTACGCTGCTCCTCGCCCTGACCGAGAAGGCGGCGAGCATCCTCGGGCCCGACTACGACATCGAGATTCTCGAAATGCACCACCGCCACAAGGTCGACGCCCCCTCCGGGACGGCGATCAGCCTCGGGCAGGCGGCGGCGGCGGGCCGCGGCGTGGACCTGGCGCGGGTGCGCCAGGCCGTGCGCGACGGGCATACCGGCCCTCGTCCGCGCGGCCAGATCGGCTTCGCGACCCTGCGCGGCGGCGATGTCGCGGGCGACCATACGGTGATCTTCGCCGGCGACGGGGAGCGCATCGAGCTCGGCCACAAGGCGTCGAGCCGCCAGGTCTTCGCCGCCGGCGCCGTGCGCGCCGCGCTCTGGACCCGCGGCAAGGCGGCCGGGCTCTACAACATGAATCACGTGCTGGGGTTCGCGGACTAACGCCGCAAAGCGCTTACAGGCTCGGATAGCCCGCGAAGGCGGAATTCCAACGATTGCGCCACTTAATCACCGCGTCGCGCAACGCGTCGGCGACCTCGACCCGTTCCGTTGGGGTGAGGAAAGCGCCGATGACGAGCGAGCGTCCGTGGCTTGACAGCTTGAGCTGGCTGTCATGGCGCGGCGGATCGTCCATCGATATCTGCAGCCAGGTTGGCTCGAATTCCCAGCGCCCGACCTCGCCTCTCGGGCTGAACCGCATGACCTCGAGTTGCCGTTCCGTCAGCCGCACGCGCTCATAGGCGCGGCCCGAGCGGTAGTTCACGCGGAAGGCGATGTAGAGCAGGAGGAATTCGGCGCCGGAAAAGCCGAAAACCGGCCAGGCGCCGGCGACGATGAAAAGGATTCCCACGATCAGTACCGAAACGCCCACGACGAACATGAGAATTCGGAAGCCGGTGGGGCCCAGGCTGCGATTCGGGTGCAGGGTGGCGTCGAAGAATACCGCCCCGGAACCGGTGGATTTTTGCGTATGCTCAGACATCTTGCTGGCCATAATATCTATCGCGACAGGGCGTTCGTCCAGAGGGCGCGGCGCTTTGAACTGCCGGGCCAATCCGTCGCCCCGGTCTTGGCTTCGGTGGGGTGCTTGGGTAGTCTCGCGCGATGAAAAAAGCTGCTGTGGAAGAATTCTTTCGCCGTCTCGAGGAACGCGATCCGGATCCGCGAGGCGAGCTCGACTATATCAACCCCTATACCCTTCTGGTCGCGGTGGTCCTGTCTGCACAGGCCACCGATGTCAGCGTCAACAAGGCGACCGCGCCGCTCTTCGCGGTCGTCGATACGCCGGAACAGATGGTCGCGCTCGGTGAAGCGCGGCTCCGCGACTACATCAAGACGATCGGGCTCTATAACAGCAAGGCCAAGAACGTCATCGCGCTCAGCCGAATCCTGATCGAGGAGCATGACAGTCAGGTGCCCCAGGAGCGCGCGGCGCTGGAGAAGCTGCCCGGTGTCGGGCGCAAGACGGCAAATGTCGTGATGAACATCGCCTTCGGTCACCCGACCATCGCCGTCGATACGCATATTTTTCGCGTCGGCAACCGGACGGGCCTGGCGCCCGGCAAGACCGTTCTCGCGGTCGAGCAGAAGCTCGAAAAGGTCGTGCCGGCGAAATACCGCCTGCATGCCCATCACTGGCTGATCCTGCACGGGCGCTATGTGTGCAAGGCGCGCAAGCCGAATTGCCCGGTCTGCGTTGTCAACGACCTGTGTGCGTATAAGGCGAAGACCATCTAATCCGCGCCGCTATCCGGCGGGCTTGCCCTTGCGCTCCTGGCGCATTCGCGAGTAGCAGGCATCGACCGACTCGACGCCGGGAACGCGCGGGCGGATTTCGGCGTGCTTCACATGCGTCTCGTTGCCGTTCTTGTACAGGAAGAGATCGAGCACGCAGTTCGTCGCGCGGTACTGCCAGATCTGCGCGGTGCCGTCGCGGCGGACGAAATCGGGGGCGCCGAGGATCGGCAGCAGCCGTTCCGGGCTGTAGCCGACGAATTCCTCGGGCGAGAAGCGGACGACATGCGCGTCCGCGCCAGCGGTCTTGGGCTTGCTCGCCTCGCCGACGCCGGTCGCCGTCCCCGTGGCGCCGGACGAAGCGGCCTTCTCGGCCGATTGCGCCGCGGTCTCGCCGGTGGTCTGGCAACCGGCAAGGCACAGCAACAACGCAAACGCCGTGGGGACGGGCCGCAGGAACTGAAAGCTAGGCACGGATATCCGATTCACGCTCCATGTGGATGTCGTTGCCGTCGCTGCCGAATCGCGACCGTTTGATGTCATCGGTAAGACGCGGTACGGCGGCCTCTTCGATGACCTGGACATCACCCGAGATCTGGCCGCCGCGCTCGATTTCCAGCTCGGCGTAGCGAATGCGTCCGACGACCCGACCGGTCCGGCGGATCAGCAGCCGGCCGCGCGCCGTCAATTCGCCATCGAATCGTCCCTTGATCTCGGCCACGTCGATCTCGACCTTGCCCTCGAAAATGCCGCTCTCGGTGATCTCGAATCGGCGGCTGCCCTGCAGCGAGGCGCGGACGGTGCCCTCGACCACGAGGATGTCGCAGTCGGTGATCTCGCCCGCCAGCGTGATTTCGCGTCCGACGACGAGCTTCTTATGGCCTTCGTTATGGACCGGTTCGCCTTGCATTCCGCCCGGCATACTGACGATACGCCGCGCTATCTCCGATGGGAATTGGGGTGGTTTCCGGTTGTCGGCCATTGGTGCATCCTGTCGGTCATTGCACAGGCGGCGCGTTCTTTTGCGGCGACGCCGTCCGGCGCGTTAATCGGTTGATTTGATTATACGACGATTCTGTCGAACCGCCATGGAATCATTCGCCGCGAAATTGATTCAATCGCCGGGACGCGTCCTCAGGTTCTGAAAAACATGGACCATGAAGGCGGTACCGACGACGGGCGTCAGCAGATTGACGAGCGGGATCGTCATGAGCAGGGTCAACAGCACGCCGGCGAACTGCAGACGCCCGCGATACCGGCGCCGGAGGTGCTCCGCCGCTCGGGGGTCCAGCCGCCGCCACGCGACCAGCTCGAAATACTCCCGGCTCACCAGATAGCCGTTCACGATATAGAACAGCACCAGGTTCATCGGCGGCAGGAAGATCAGCACGATATAGAGCGGCAGCGCGAGCAGGTTAATCACGAGTGTCACGAGGGCAAAGCGGATGCTCGAAATGACCGTCTCCGACAGCGAGATCATCCGGGCCGGCGGCAGACCGGGGTAGTGCCGCGCCTCGACCGCGTCGGCGACCTGATCGAGGAAGAAGCCGACGATGATCGTGATCACCGCGGGAAAGAGCATCAGCGTCAGCAGCAGAAGCGTGCCGGCGAACAGAAAGCCGGCGAGCCAGTCGAACGCGGAGCCCAGCGTGTCCTTGAGCCAGGGGACGCCGGGGACGGAGTCGAGCGGCAGGACCGTGACAAGCGTCCAGAGCCCGGTCCAAAGCACGATAAAAGCCAATAGCGACAGGAAGATGCTGAGCCAGAGCACGCGTCGGAGACGCGGGTCGTCCAGCTGTATGGCCGCTTTCATGAAATGCGCAATCATGGCGCCTCTTTATACATCCGTGCGACCGCCATCAAGCCATGCCGGCCCGGCTGCGATTGGCTGCGGTCCGCGGTTGCCGGGCGAAATCCGGCCGCTATACTCTGCCCGCGGTCGCTGGGCCGCCAGGACGAAAGGGTAGAAAATATGCCGCAATACGACCTCGTTGGGATCGGCAACGCGCTGGTCGACGTGGTGGCGCAGTCCGACGACGCCTTCGTCGCCGCCAATGGCCTGGCCAAGGGGGCGATGACGTTGGTCGACGCCGCGGCGGCGGACGCGCTCTATCAGCGCATGCCGGCGGGCCTCGAGTCCTCGGGCGGCTCCTGCGGCAATACCATGGCCGGCTTCGCCGTTCTCGGCGGGCGGGGCGCCTATATCGGCAAGGTCGCGGACGACCAGTTCGGCAGCGTCTTTCGGCACGACATGCGGGCGCTCGGCTGTCATTTCGACACGCCGCCCTCCAACGACGGCTATTCGACCGGCCGCTGCCTGGTGCTGGTCACGCCGGATGCGCAGCGCACCATGTGCACCCATCTGGGCGCGGCCTGCATGCTGGCGCCGGGCGATCTCGACGAGAGCCTGCTGCAGAGCGCCAAGGTCGTCTATATGGAAGGCTATCTGTTCGACCAGCCGCCGGCGCAGGAAGCCTTCATCAAGGCGGCCGAGATCACGCATGCCGCCGGTGGCGAGGTTTCGGTCACGCTGTCCGACGGCTTCTGCGTCGACCGGCATCGCGGCGCCTTCCGCCGGCTGGTCGAGGACCATATCGACATTCTGTTCGCCAACGAGGTCGAGATCTGCTCGCTCTATCAGGTGGAGGATTTCGACGACGCGCTGCAGCAGGTGCGCGGCCATTGCCGGGTCGCCTGCCTGACGCGAAGCGAGAAAGGCGCGGTCGTGCTGAGCGGCGACGAAGTGCATATCGTCGATGCCGAGCCGGTCGGCGCCGTCCTTGATACCACAGGCGCCGGCGACCAGTTCGCGGCCGGCTTCCTCTACGGCTATACCCAGGGGCGCGACCTGCATAGCTGCGGGCAAATCGGGGCGATCGCGGCGGCGGAAGTGATCCAGCATTACGGCGCCCGGCCGGAAGCGGACCTTCGGGCGCTCGTGACGCAAAAGCTCGGCCGATGACCGCGCGGGCCGGCGGCCTTCCGGCATGACCCAGGACCGGCGCAGCGCGATCGCCGTCTATCTCGACCGGCGCGTGCTGTCGCTGATGTTCCTCGGCTTCTCGAGCGGCCTGCCGCTGGCGCTGACCGGCGCCACGCTCGCGGCCCGGCTCGAGCGGGCCGGCGTCTCGCTGACCGAGATCGGCCTCTTCGGTTTCGTCGGCATCGCCTATTCCCTGAAATTCCTGTGGTCGCCGCTGGTCGACCGGATGCCGCTGCCGTTGCTGACGAAGCGTTTCGGCCGCCGCCGCGGCTGGATGCTGCTGTCGCAGGCGACGCTCATGATCGCCATTGCCGGCCTGGCGCCGGTCGATCCGGGCGCGGTCGGCGGGCTCGGCCGGACCGTGTTCTGGGCCGTCCTCGTCGCCTTCGCCTCCGCGACGCAGGACATTGTGATCGACGCCTATCGCACCGAGATCCTCGAGCGCTCGAAACTGGGGGCGGGTGCCGCCAATCTCGTCTTCGGCTATCGCATCGCGATGCTGGTCTCCGGCGGCGGCGCGCTGATCCTGGCGGCCTATGGCGGATGGACCGTGGCCTATGCGGCGATGGCCGCGACGATGGCGATCGGGGTCGTGACGGTTCTCGTCAATCCCGAGCCAGAGGTTCGGATGACGCCGGAATCCGAACGCCTCGAAGCCGCCGGGGCGAGCCGTCTCGCCGCCGCGCCGTCCGGGCTCCGCGTCGTTGCGGTCTGGCTGCATGGCGCGGTCGTCTGTCCCTTTGCCGAGTTCATGACCCGGCCCGGCTGGGCGGTCGTCCTGCTGTTCATCGTGCTCTACAAATACGGCGATGCGTTGCTCGGCTTCATGGCGACGCCGTTCTATCTGCGCATGGGCTTTTCGCTCGCCGAGATCGGCGTGATCAGCAAGGGTTGGGGGCTCGCCATGACCTTGCTCGGCGCCGGTGTCGGTGGCTGGATGGTGGCACGCTTCGGCATCATGCGGAGCCTCTTGTTCTGTGGCGTGCTGCAGGCGCTCTCCAACCTCGTCTTCGCGCTGCAGGCCTGGGTCGGCCATTCGCTGCCGATGCTCGTCGTTACCATCGGCGTGGAGAACCTGACCGGCGGCATGGGGACGACGGCCTTCGTGGCCTATATGTCGAGCCTTTGTAACGTGGCGTACACGGCGACCCAGTATGCTCTGCTGTCCTCGCTCATGGCGACGGCGCGGACGGCGCTCGCGGCGGGCGGCGGCTGGCTCGCCGACCAGACGGGCTGGATCCTGTTCTTCATGCTCACCACCGTGGCGGCGGTGCCGGGGCTGTTGCTGCTCGTGTGGATGATGCGGCGCTATCCACCCCAGCCGGAGCGCGCCGCGGCCGGCGTGGTCGCCGATTGAACGGCCCTATTGAGCCAGATCAGGGGATGGCTCTACGGTATGGGGTAATCGATCCGGATCGCGGCAGGAGCCTAGCCATGCCCGAAAAAATGCAGGTCGTAGAAGGCGATATCACAAAGCTTACGGTCGATGCCGTCGTCAACGCGGCGAATGAATCGCTGCTGGGCGGCGGTGGCGTGGACGGCGCCATCCATCGCGCCGCCGGCCCGGAGCTGCTGCAGGAATGCCGGACGCTCGGCGGCTGCCGTACCGGGGACGCCAAGATTACCGGGGGCTACAAGCTCAAGGCCAAACATGTGATCCACACCGTGGGCCCGGTCTGGCATGGCGGCGGCCATGGCGAGGACGGGCTGCTCGAAAGCTGCTACCGGCGGTCGCTCGAGGTCGCCGCTGAAAACGGCGTTGCCTCGATCGCCTTCCCGGCGATTTCCACGGGCGTCTATCGCTTTCCGCTGGACCGTGCGACCCGGATCGCCGTGACGACCGTGGCAGAGACGCTCGAGCGGACCAAAGGAGTCAAACGCGTCATCTTCTGCTGTTTCGGCGCCGACGCAGCGGCGGCTTACAAGCGCGAACTGGCGCGTCTCGGCGAATGAGCATCCGCGATCTCGACCATTTCTTCCGGCCGAGCTCGGTCGCCGTCGTCGGCGCGAGCAAGCGGCCGGGCTCGGTCGGCGCCGTGCTGATGAACAACCTGATGCGCGCTGGCTTCGACGGGCCGATCATGCCGGTCAATCCGAACTACCGCGCCATCGGCGGGGCGCTGGCTTGGCCGTCGGTCGCCGACCTGCCGATCGCGCCGGATCTCGGGGTCGTCTGCACGCCGCCCGATTCCGTCGCTGAGGTCGTCGGCGCGCTGCGCGACAAGGGCTCGAAGGCGACCATCGTGATCACCGCGGGCTTCGGCGAAGGCGGCACGGCGACCGGCGAGGAGCGGCGGCAGGCGGTGCTCACCAAGGCACGCGGCATGCGCCTGATCGGGCCGAACGTGGTCGGCGTGCTGGTGCCGGATGCCGGGCTGAACGCGAGCTTTGCGCATATCGATGCGCTGCCGGGCGATCTCGCTTTCGTCTCGCAGTCGGGCGCGATCATCACCTCGGTGCTGGACTGGGCGACGACGCGCGGCATCGGCTTTTCCCACATGGTGTCGCTCGGCGACATGGCGGATGTCGATTTCGGCGACATGCTCGACTACCTCGCGCTGCAGCCCAAGGTGCGCGCCATCCTGCTCTATATCGAAGCGGTCACGAATGCGCGCAAGTTTCTGTCGGCAGCGCGCATCGCGGCGCGCGCCAAGCCGGTCGTCGTGATCAAGGCGGGGCGGGTGCCGGAAGGCGCCAAGGCCGCGCATTCGCATACCGGCGCGCTGGCGGGACGCGACGCGGTCTATGACGCGGTGTTTCGGCGCACGGGCCTGCTGCGCGTGCGGGACACGATCGAGTTGTTCGACGCGGTCGAGACGCTCGCCCATGCGCAGCATTTCAAGGGCAACCGTCTGGCTATTCTCTCCAATGGCGGCGGCGTCGCCGTGCTCGCGACCGACCGGCTTATTGCCGAAGGCTGCCGGCTTGCCGAGCTTGACCCGGCGACCCTCACGCGGCTTGACAGCACGCTGCCGCCGACCTGGAGCCACGGCAATCCGGTCGACATCATCGGCGACGCGCCGGGTGCGCGCTATGCGGCGGCGCTGGAAGCGCTGCTCGACGATCCGGGCACCGACGCAGTGCTGGTGCTCAATTGTCCGACGGCGATCGCCGACAGCGCGGACGCCGCGCGCGCGGTGATCGAGTGCGGCAAGGAGCGGCGCTTTCCCGTACTGACGAGCTGGCTCGGCGGCGTCTCGGCGGAAAAGGCGCGCGCGGCTTTCGCCCAGAGCGGCATGCCGACCTATGATACGCCGGAGGCGGCGGTGCGCGGCTTCGCGCATCTCGTGCGTTACCGCGAGGGCCAGGAACAGCTTCTGCGAACGCCGCCGGCGACGGCGGCCGACGGCGCCATCAATCGCGGCGCGGCCGCGGCGATCGTCGATGCCGCGCGCCGGGACGGTCGCGACTGGCTGATGGAAGCGGAAGCGAAGGCGGTGCTTGCCGCCTACGGCGTCCCGGTCGTCAACACGGTCGTCGCCGCGACGCCGGCGGAAGCCGAGGCCGCCGCCGGAACCATGCCGGGGCCGTATGCCGTGAAGATCTATTCCCCGGACATCTTGCACAAAACGGAAGTCGGCGGCGTCGATCTAGACCTCGACACGCCGGAAGCGGTGGCGGCGTCAGTCACCGCGATGCGCGCCCGAATCGAACATCTGCTGCCGCAGGCGCGCATCGACGGCTTCACCGTGCAGACGATGGTGCGGCGGCCCGACGCCTTCGAGCTGATTGTCGGCATGTTTGAGGATCCGCAATTCGGGCCGGTGATCTTGTTCGGCGAAGGCGGTACCGGGGTCGAAGCGATCGGCGACACGGCGATGGCGCTGCCGCCGCTCGACGCCGTGCTGGCGGAGAATCTGATCGGCGAAACCCGGATCGGCAAGCTTCTGCCGGGCTACCGCGGGCGGCAAGGCGCCGACATGGGCGCTATCATCGATGCCTTGATCCGGGTGGCGCGGCTCGCGGCCGACTTCGATGCGATCAAGGAGCTCGACATCAACCCGCTGCTCGCGGACGCCAGCGGCGTGATCGCGATCGACGCGCGGATCAAGATCGGGCCGGTCAGCGGCGCGCCGGGCGCGCGGCTGGCGATCAAGCCCTATCCCAGCGAGCTCTGCGGCGAGGTGATGCTGCGCGACGGCACGCCGGTCGAAGTCCGGCCCATCGAGCCGACCGACGCGCCGCACCTGCAGGAGATGATCCGCCGCAGCGACCCGAGCGATATTCGCATGCGCTTTCTGCATGCCATGAAGGAGCTGCCCGGCAAGCTGGCCGCGCGGCTCAGCCAGATCGACTACGCGCGCGAGATGGCCTTCGTCGCGATCGGCGGGCCGGACGGCGGGGTCGTCGGCGTGTCCCGGCTTGCCGCCGACGCCAACAACGAGCGCGCGGAATACGCCGTGCTGGTGCGCTCGGACTGGAAGGGCCGCGGGCTCGGCTATGGGCTCATGACGCGCCTGATCGGACACGCGCGCGAGCGTGGCTTGAAAGAGCTGTTCGGCGACGTGCTCGCCGAAAACCGGCCGATGCTGGAGATGTGCCGGGCGCTGGGCTTTACGATCGAATCGTCGCCGGAAGACCGGCAGATCTGCAATGTTACGCTGAAGCTGTCGTGAACGGCGTTCCGGCGCGCGCAGGCGGCCGGATCAATCCGGGCATTCGATCGCGTATCCCGCGGCGCGCACGGTGCGGATCATGTCCTGCTCGCCCTTGCTGTTGAGCGCTTTCCGCAGGCGTCGGATGTGCACGTCCACGGTGCGCGCCTCGACGAACACGTCGCGGCCCCAGACGGCGTCGAGCAGCTGCTCGCGGCTGAACACCCGGCCCTGGTGCTCCATCAGATAGCGCAGCAGGCGAAACTCGGTCGGCCCCAGATGCACGCCGCGGTCGCCGCGATGGACCTTGTGCGCGGCGAGATCCATGCGGATGTCGCCGCAGCGCAGCGTCTCGTCGCTTGGCGCCGGGTTGGCCCGGCGCAGAAGGGCGCGGATGCGCGCCAACAGCTCGGCCGGCGAAAAGGGCTTGGTGACGTAGTCATCCGCGCCGCTCTCCAGGCCGCGAACCTTGTCGCCCTCCTCGCCGCGCGCGGTCAGGATAATGATTGGCGTCGACCGGGTTTCCGGCTTGCGGCGGATCTGACGGCAGACTTCGATGCCGCTCGTCATCGGCAGCATCCAGTCGAGCAGGATCAGGTCCGGCGGGTTCTCGTCGATGACGACCAGCGCCTCGTCTCCGTCGCGCGCTTCGGAGACATCGAAGCCTTCACGCTCCAGGTTGTAGCGAAGCAGCGTCACCAACGCCGCTTCGTCCTCGACGATAAGAATGCGGTGTCTCATGGTCTCAGCGGTGCCGATGTCCTTAACCGTTGCCGTCGGCGATCGCGAAACTCGGGTCGTCGCCCCTCGGCCGCTCGTCGGGCAGCTTCGTGCCCTTGACCTGGTAGTGCACCGTCTCGGCGATATTCGTCGCGTGGTCGCCCATGCGTTCGACATTCTTGGCGATGAACAGGAGATGCGTGCAGCCCGTGATGTTGCGCGGGTCTTCCATCATGTAGGTCAGAAGCTCGCGGAACAGGCTGTTGTAAAGCTGGTCCACCTCGGCATCGCGGCGCCAGACCTTGATCGCTTTCTCGGTGTCGCCGGCGAGGTGCGCGTCCAGCACGTCCTTGATCATGGCCTGCACCATGCGCGCCATGCGGTCCAGCCCGGGGGCGGGGATGCGCGGCACCTGGCTGATCGCGATCGCCCGCTTGGCGATGCTTTTGGCGTGATCACCGAAGCGTTCCAGGTCGGCCGCGATCTTGAGGGCGGACACGATGTGGCGGAGATCGACCGCCATCGGTTGACGCAGCGCCAGCAGGCGGATGACGAGCTCGCCGATCTCCTGCTCGGTCGCGTCTACCTTGGCATCGCCCTTGACCACCTGTTCCGCCAATTCGGGGTCACGGCGCAGAACCGCCTGGATCGCGCCGTCGAGCTGCGTTTCGACCACGCCGCCCATACGGCTGATCAACGTGTTCAGATGCTTCAGCTCTTCATCGTAGGATTTGACGGTGTGTTCGCTTTGGTTGGCCACTTTCATTCTCCGTTCAGCCGAACCGGCCTGTGAAATGGTCTTGGGTGCGCACGTCCAACGGGTCGTTGAAGATCAGGTCAGTGTCGCCGACTTCGGCGCGACCGCCCAGACGAAAATTGGGCGGTCCGCAGCGTCGTCGCTCGCCGCGTATTGCGTGTTCGATTTGCTTTGCGGCCGCCATGTACGCTGGTCGTTCAACGGGTGGACGTCCGGGCGAAGCCGGCGCGCGAAGCGGCGGTGCCAGGCACGGTTAATCTGTCGATCACGGTATGATCCCGCATGTCCCGGATTTCTCGGTCAAGCTTTGGCATGCACATGAGTGGCAACGCGTGGTACCCGTTCGATTGCCTTTAATGAGACCTGCGGACCGGCCGCGGCAATGCGGCCAATTTAGGTCCATGCAAAGACGCAAATACTACAAATAAATGACAGTTTTATGACGGCGTTGGCGGGCGGGGACGGCCGCGATGGCCACGGCGCCGCGGCTCTTCATGCGGGCAGCGTTACGGAAAAGCGGCTGCCTTCGCCGAGCCGGCTGTCGACCGTCAAATGGCCCCGATGGCGATTCACGATATGCTTGACGATCGCCAGGCCAAGCCCCGTGCCGCCAAGCTGCCGGCTGCGCGCGGCGTCGACCCGATAGAAACGCTCGGTAAGCCGCGGCAGGTGCTGCGGCGCGATGCCTTCGCCGTGGTCGGTCACGGTCACCGTCAGCTCGCGCTCGCTCGGCCTGGTCACCGAGACCTCGACCGCGGTGTTTTCGCGGCCGTATTTCAGCGCGTTGTCGATCAGGTTCTGGAAGATCTGCGTCAGCTGGTCCGCGTCGCCCGGGATCGGGCGGACCCAGTCGGGAATGTCCAATTCGACGCGCATGTGGCGCGCGGCCGACTTGATCGAAAGCATGTCCTTGACGTTGCCGAGCACGTGGCGGAGGTCGACCTGGCCGCGCGGGCGCGTATGCTCGTCCATCTCGATGCGCGAGAGCGACAGCAGGTCTTCGATCAGCCGGGACATGCGCTCCGCCTGCTCGTGCATGATCGTCAGGAACTTGTCCTGGGCGTCCTTGTCGTCGCGCGCCGGGCCGCGCAAGGTCTCGACGAAGCCCAGCAGGCTGGAAAGCGGCGTGCGCAGCTCATGGCTGACATTGGCGACGAAGTCGGCACGCATCCGCTCGCCCATGCGGACCGGCGTGAGGTCGTGCAGCACGATGAGCGCGCCCTGTTTGCCGAGCGGCTCGACGAGCGCGCTGTAGTTACGGTTCATCGGCCCCGGCATGGTAATTTCGGCGGCAAGGCTCTGCCCTTCATTCAGCGCCGAGTCGACGGCGTTGAGCAGCTGCGGGTGACGCAGGCCCGTCGCCAGCTCGCGGCCGACGAGGCGCGTCTGGAACGCCTCCTCCGCGGCGTGGTTCGTGCGCACGACCTGGTGTTCTCGATCGACGACGATCAGGGGCTCGGGCAAGGCTTCGAGGATGCGATTGGCGGCCTCGCTTGCCTCGGCGAGCCGGCGCTGGCGGTCCTGCCAATGCCGCACCAGCCGGCCGAGCGCCAGCGACAGCTCCGGCAGCGTCGGCGCGTCGATCTTGAGGTCTTCGTCATGCGCGGCCAGGCTCTCGATGCGTCTGTGAAGCGCCGTGAGCCCGGTGAGGTGCCGCCACGCGACAATCGCGCCAAGCACCAGCAGGACAGCGCCCGCGATGAAGCCGGGCGCGGGCGCCAGGTACCCGGAGAGCATGAGACCGCCCAGGACGAGGAGGCCGGGCGCAGCCAAGGCCATGGCGGCGAGCAGCAGGCGCACGGTCTGTCGCTCGGACATGGGATAACCTCTTTATCGCGTGAGGGCCTCCGGCCGGCCCCGACGCATCGGACCTTAGCGTAACGCGTCGTGGGCGGCGAGCGCCGCCGCGTTGACAATATCGTTGACGGTGGCCCCCATCTGGACGATCTGCACCGGCTTGGCGAGACCGACCAGCATCGGGCCGATGACCGTGCCGCCGCCGAGCACGCGCATCATCTTCGCGCTGATGTTCGCGCTGTGCAGCGCCGGCATGATGAGGCAGTTCGCCGGGCCGGTGAGCCGACAGAAGGGATAGAGCTTCTGCATCAGCTCGAAGTTCAGCGCCGTATCCGCCTGCATGTCGCCGTCATATTCGAAGTCGACCCGGCGGCTGTCGAGGACCTTCACCGCCTGGCGCACGCGCTCCATTTGCGGACGCAGTGGTTGGCCGAAATCCGAGAAGGATGTCAGCGCCACCCGCGGCTCCTGGCCGAACTGGCGCGCGTAGTTCGCGGTCTGGGTCGCGATGTCGGCGAGCTCCTCCGGCGTCGGCACCTCGTGGACGTTGGTGTCCGATACGAAAACGGTCCGGCCCTGCGCCACGATGACGGTCACGCCCATCAGCCGCTCGCCCTGCCTCGGGTCGATGACGCGGGTGATGTCGGAAAAAGCCGTGGCGAAGCTGCGGGTCGTGCCGGTCACCATGGCGTCGCCGTCACCCATGGCGATCATGCACGCGCCGAACACGTTGCGGTCCTGGTTCACCAGCCGCTGGCAATCACGGTAAATATAGCCGGTCCGCTGCAGCCGCCCGTAAAGGAAGTCGGTGTATTTCTTATTGTTGACGCTGAGCCGCGCATTGTGGATCTCGAGGCCGCCATTGGCTTCGATGCCGAGCCGCCCCATGGTATCGCGCACCCGTTCCTCGCGCCCGATCAAGAGGGGCGTGCCATAGCCCGCATTGCGGTAGGCGACGGCGGCGCGGATCACCCGCTCTTCCTCGCCTTCCGCGAAGACAACGCGTTTCGGGGTTGCACTGACCCGGGCGAAGATGAATTGCATGCTGGAAATGGACGGGTCCAGCCGCGCTGAAAGCTGCGCCCGGTAGGCGTCCATGTCCGTGATCGGCTTGCGGGCGACGCCGCTGTCCATCGCGGCCTGGGCGACCGCTGCCGGCACGCGCGAGACCAGGCGCGGGTCGAAGGGCACCGGGATGATATAGCCGGGCCCGTAACGCAGCCGCTTGCCGCTATAGGCTGCGTCGACCTCGTCGGGCACGTCTTCGCGGGCGAGATCCGCGAGCGCCTTCGCCGCGGCGATCTTCATCTGGTCGTTGATGGTCGAGGCGCGGACGTCGAGCGCGCCCCGGAAGATATACGGGAAGCCCAACACGTTGTTTATCTGATTGGGGTAGTCGGACCGGCCGGTCGCGATGATCGCGTCATTGCGCACCGACTCGACTTCCTCGGGCGTGATCTCCGGGTCCGGATTGGCCATGGCGAAGATGATCGGCTGTTTCGCCATCGCCTTCACCATCTCCGGCGAGACCGCCCCCTTGACCGACAGGCCGAGGAAGATGTCCGCGCCCTTCATCGCCTCAGCCAGCGTGCGATGCTTGGTATTCACCGCGTGCGCCGATTTCCACTGGTTCATGCCCTCGGTGCGGCCCTGGTAGATGACGCCCTTCGAGTCGCACAGGATGATGTTGTCGTGCGGCGCGCCCATGGACTTGATGAGCTCGACGCAGGCGATCGACGCCGCGCCGGCGCCGTTGACCACCATCTTGGCCTTTTTGATGTCGCGCTTGGTGAGGTCGAGCGCGTTCAAGAGCCCGGCCAGCGTGATGATCGCCGTGCCGTGCTGGTCGTCGTGGAAGACCGGCACGTCGAGCAGCTCGCGCAGGCGCTGCTCGATCTCGAAGCATTCGGGCGCCTTGATGTCTTCCAGGTTGATGCCGCCGAAGCTGTTGCCGATCGCGCGGACGCAGTTGACCACCGTATCGACGTCTTCGGAGTCCACTTCGATGTCGATGCCGTCGATGTCGGCAAACCGCTTGAACAGGACCGACTTGCCCTCCATCACGGGCTTCGCGGCCATGGCCCCGATATTGCCGAGGCCGAGCACGGCCGTGCCGTTCGAGATGACGGCAACGACATTGCCCTTAGCGGTATAATCGTAGGCGAGCGAGGGGTCCTCCTCGATGGCGAGGCAGGGATAGGCGACGCCGGGCGAGTAGGCCAGCGACAGGTCGCGCTGGGTGGTCAGCGGCTTGGTCGCGCGGATCTCCATCTTGCCGGGGCGTCCGCGCGCGTGCATGCGCAGGGCATCCTGCTTCAGCAGGGCTTCCTGCTTCGAAAGCTTTTCATTTGCCATGGGTATCGGTAGCCGATCGTCGTGCTTCTTTGTTTCCTGGGTGGTGTTGTGCAGCGGTACCGCCATAGGGATGGGCGACGCTGCCGTTTCCTCTTGGCGCATACTTGCATGAACCAAGCCGGTTTTGCCAGCGCCGGAATAGGGGGCCGAAATTTTGTCGGCAAGCGGCATGACCGGTGGGAAGCGGACATGTTAACGTCTCGCGCCATGACCCGTCCGATCCCGAGAGACCCCAAGACGCGCCAGACGGCCCCGACGCCGATGATGGCGCAGTATCTGCGCCTGAAGGAGGCCCACCCCGATTGCCTCCTGTTCTATCGCATGGGCGATTTCTACGAGATGTTCTTCGACGACGCGGTCGCCGCCTCCGCGGCGCTCGATATCACGCTCACGAAGCGGGGCGCCCATGACGGGGAAGATGTGCCGATGTGCGGCGTGCCGGTGCATGCCGCCGACGCCTATCTGTCGCGGCTCATTCGCAAGGGGTTCCGGGTCGCGATTTGCGAGCAGATGGAGGATCCGGCGGAGGCGCGCAAGCGCGGCGGCAAGTCGGTCGTCAAGCGCGACGTCGTCCGGCTGGTCACCCCGGGCACCCTTACGGAAGAAGGGCTGCTCGACGCCCGCGCGCATAACTTCCTGGCCGCCTTGGCCCGCGCCGGCCGCGATCTGGCCCTTGCTTGGCTCGACATGTCGACCGGGGATTTCCTGACCCAGACGGTCGCGGGCGCCTCGGCGCCCGCGCTCGCGGCCGCGCTGGCGCGCATCGATCCCGGCGAGGTGCTGGCGCCGGAAAAGCTGATGGACGCGGAGGGGGTTGGCGCGGTGCTTGCCGAATGGGCCGAGCGCGTGACGCCGCAACCGGACAGCCGCTTCGATTCCGAGAACGCGCGGCGGCGGCTCGAGGCGGTCTACGGCGTCGGCGCGCTCGACGCCTTCGGGGATTTCGCGCGCGCCGAGCTTGCGGCAGCCGGCGCGCTGGTCGACTACGTGGAGCTGACCCAGGTCGGCAAGCTGCCGCGGCTGGCGCCGCCCCGGCGCCTGTCGGTCGGAGCGGTGATGGAGATCGACGCGGCCACCCGCCGCAATCTCGAGCTGATGCGGAGCCTTTCCGGCGAGCGCAAGGGCAGCCTGCTCGCCGTGATCGACCGTACGGTGAGCGGTGGCGGCGCGCGGCTTCTGGCCGCCCGGCTGGCGGCGCCGCTGACCGACAAGGCGATGATCGAGGCTCGGCTCGACGCCGTCGGCTGGTTCGCCGAGGACGCTGCGCTTCGCGACGCGCTGCGTGACGCGCTCCGCCGCTGTCCCGACATCGAGCGCGCGCTCTCGCGCATCACCGTCGGGCGCGGCGGGCCCCGCGATCTGGCCGGCATCCGCGACGGTCTCGCCCACGCCGCGGCGATCCGCATCCTCTTGGCGGAGGCGCGCCTGCCGCCGCCGCAAGGCGTCGCCGACGCCATGGCCGAGCTCGGCGAGCATGGCGTGCTGGTCGACCGGCTGACCCGCGCGCTTGGCCCGGACCTGCCGCTGAATGCCCGGGACGGCGGCTTCATCGCCCGCGGCTATGCCTTCGAGCTGGACGAGACCCGCGAGCTTCGCGACGAGAGCCGCCGGCTGATCGCCAACCTCGAACGCCGTTACCGAGAGGAGACCGGCGCCGACACGCTGAAGGTGCGGCACAACAACGTGCTCGGCTACTTCATCGAAGTGACGCCGCGCTTCGCCGACCGGCTGGGCGAGGCCTTCATCCACCGCCAGACCATGGCGAACGCCGTGCGGTTCACCACGACCGAGCTGGCAGACCTGGCGCGGCGGATCTCGGAGGCGGCGGACAAGGCGGTCGCGATCGAGCTGCAGCTGTTCGACGACCTCGTCGGCGAGGTGAGCGCGCGCGCCGATGCGATCGCGCTCGCGGCGCGCGCGCTCGCGGCCCTCGACGTGGCCGGGGCCTTGGCCGAGCTCGCGGTCGAGCGCCGCTACAGCCGTCCGTCGATCACTGGCTCGCGCGAGTTCCGGATCATCGGCGGCCGCCACCCGGTGGTCGAGCAGGCGCTCGCCGCGGCCGAGGAAGGCGCCTTCGTTGCCAATGACTGCGATCTCGACGAGGAGCGGCGGCTGTGGCTCGTCACCGGCCCCAACATGGCGGGCAAGAGCACGTTTCTCCGCCAGAACGCGCTGATCGCCGTGCTGGCGCAGATGGGCTCCTTCGTGCCGGCGGAGGGGGCGCGCATCGGCATTGTCGACCGGCTGTTCAGCCGGGTCGGCGCAGCCGACGACCTCGCCCGCGGGCGGTCCACGTTCATGGTCGAGATGGTCGAGACGGCGGCCATCCTGAATCAGGCGACCGACCGGTCGCTCGTCATCCTGGACGAGATCGGCCGCGGCACGGCGACCTTCGACGGCCTCTCGATCGCCTGGGCGGCGGTCGAGCATCTGCACGAGGTCAACCGTTGCCGCGCGCTGTTCGCGACCCATTTTCATGAGCTCGTGGCGCTGACCGGCCGGCTGCCGGCGCTCAAACCCTACACCATGCGGATCAAGGAGTGGGAAGGCGACGTGGTTTTCCTGCACGAGGTCGCGCCGGGCGCCGCCGACCGCTCCTACGGCATCCACGTCGCCCGACTCGCCGGCCTGCCGCCGGCGGTGATCAAGCGCGCCGAGGCGGTGCTCAAGACACTGGAGAGCGGGGAACAGTCGAGCGCGATCACGCGGCTGGCCGAGGACCTGCCGCTTTTCGCGGCGCTTGCCCGGCGCGAGGAGGCAGCGGCCGAGACCGGCCCGTCGGAGGTCGAATCGGCCCTCGCCGCCCTCGATCCGGACGAGCTGACGCCGAGGGAAGCGCTCGACGTGGTCTACCGCCTGAAGCGCCTGGCGGGCGCGGGCCGCGAGACCTAACCCCCCAGTTATCCTTGCATTCCATGATCGCCTGGGCCATGAGATAGCGATGCTGAAGCTGCATGACAGACGGGCAATTATCGACCGGGCGGAGCTGCATGCGGCGGCGATCGCGGTGCTTGAGCGCGACCTGCCGGAGGGCGAGCGCGCCCAGGCCATGCTCAATTTCTACCGCAAGGCCCTTGATGCCGGCCGGATGGAGATCCGCCGCCGCTTCGAGCTCGACCAGAGCGGTACGCTGGCGGTACAGGGGTATTGTTTCCTGATCGATCAGCTCATCCGCGTGATCTATGATGTCGCCTCGGAAAAGATTTATCCGGTGGCGAACCCGACCGCGGGCGAGCATCTGTCGGTCATCGCCTATGGCGGCTATGGCCGCGGCGAGCTCGCGCCGAAATCGGACATCGATCTCCTGTTCGTGCTGCCTTACAAGAAGACGCCGCGCAGCGAGCAGATGGTCGAGCACATGCTCTACACGCTGTGGGATCTCGGCCTCAAGGTCGGGCATGCCACGCGCTCGCTCGACGACTGTATCCGGCAGGCCAAGGCCGACATGACGATCCGCACCGGCCTCCTGGAAGCGCGCTTTGTTTGGGGCGAGCAGTCCTTGTTTCGCGAGCTGCGCCGCCGCTTCCTGAAGGAGGTGGCCGCTTCCACCGGGCCGGACTTCGTCGAGGCGAAGCTGCGCGAGCGTGACGAGCGGCATCGCCGCATGGGCGATTCACGCTACGTGCTGGAACCCAATGTGAAGGACGGCAAGGGCGGGCTGCGCGACCTGCACACGCTGTTCTGGCTGGGGAAGTATCTCTACGGCGTCACGGACGTGGCGAAGCTGATCGATGTCGGCCTGTTCACTCGCGCGGAGGTCGACCGCTTCGCCAAGGCGCAGGACTTCCTGTGGACGGTGCGCTGCCACCTGCACTACCTCACCGACCGGCCCGAGGAGCGGCTGACCTTCGACCTGCAGCCCGAGCTGGCCAGCCGCATGGGCTATCGCGACCACGCCGGCACGTCTGGCGTCGAGCGCTTCATGAAGCATTACTTCCTGGTCGCGAAGGACGTCGGCGATCTGACGCGCATCTTCTGCGCCGCGCTCGAGGCGCGCCACCAGCGACGCGGCCTGCTGCGGCTGGCGACCGGGTTGTTCAGCCGCGACGTCGAAGGCTTCAGCGCAAGGGGCGGGCGGCTGACGGTTCCCTCCGACAATCACTTCGCCAAGAATCCGGTCGAGATGCTGCGTCTGTTCGAGGTCGCGCACCGCCGGAAGCTCGACATCCATCCCGAAGCCTTGCGCCTGATCACGCGGAATCTGCGCCGCATCGACGACAAGCTGCGCCGGAACCCGGAGGCGAACCGACTGTTCCTGCAGATGCTGAGCGCCAAGGAAGGCGCGGAGCTGACCCTGCGGCGCCTCAACGAGGCCGGTGTGTTCGGGCGTTTCGTCACCGATTTCGGCCGCGTCGTCGCGCAGATGCAGTACGACATGTACCATGTCTACACGACGGACGAACACACCATCCGCGCCATCGGCATTCTCAATCAGATCGAGCTTGGCGAGCTCGCCAAGGACCATCCTCTTTCGACGGAGATCATCCATAAGCTGCTGTCGCGCGAGGAGCTCTATGTCGCGGTGCTGCTGCACGACATCGCGAAGGGCCGCGGCGGGGACCATTCCGAGATCGGCGCCGAAATCGCAAAGAAGCTTTGCCCGCGCTTCGGCATGACGGCGGAACAGACGGAAACCGTTTCCTGGCTCGTGCTCTATCACCTGCTGATGAGCAACGTGGCGTTTAAGCGCGACCTGGCGGACCCCAAGACGATCCAGGATTTCGTCGAGATCGTGAAGTCGCCCGAGCGCCTTCGCCTGCTCTTGTGCCTGACCGTCGCCGACATTCGGGCGGTCGGGCCGGGGCGGTGGAACAACTGGAAGGCGACGCTGCTGCGCGACCTCTATTATCGCGCCGAGGCGGTGATGTCCGGCGGTCAGGCGTCCGAAACCCGACGGAACCTGTCGGACCAGGTCGTCGTCAGCCTCCGGAAGCGGCTCTCGGACTGGCCCGAAGACCTGCTGCAGGCGCATATCGAGCGCGGCCATACGGCCTATTGGCTTTCCTATGACCAGGAGACATTGGTCCGCCACGCGCGCTTCATCCGCGAGGCGGAGGCGGCCGGCCTGCCGCTCGCGGTCGACCGCCGCGTCGAGGCCGACCGCGCGGTGACCGAGATCACCATCTACACAGCCGACCATCCGGGGCTGTTCAGCCGCATCGCCGGCGCGTTGGCGATCTCCGGCGCCAATATCGTCGATGCGAAGATCAACACGCTGAACAACGGCATGGCGCTCGACAGCTTCCTGGTACAGGACGAGTCCGGCGAAGCCTTCGCCCGGCCCGACAAGCTGGCCAAGCTTTCCGTGCTCGTCGAGCAGACGCTGTCCGGCCGCCTGCGGCCGCTCGCCGAGCTCGGAAAGCGCCGGCCGCTGCAGACGCGCACGCGTGTCTTCACGGTCGAGCCGCGCGTGCTGATCGACAACAAGGCGTCCAGCCGTCACACGGTGATCGAGGTGAACGGCCGCGACCGGCCGGGCCTGCTTTATGCGCTGACCCGCGCGCTGGCGACTCTCAGTCTCCAGGTATACGCCGCGAAGATCTCGACCTATGGCGAGCAGGTCGTCGACGTGTTCTACGTCAAGGATCTGTTCGGCATGAAGGTCGAGCATCCGTCGAAAGTGCTGGCGATTCACGAAGGACTGATCGCCGCGTTGCGCGATCCAGAATGCGCGCCGGCCAAGCCCGCGAAGCCTGTGAAGAAGAAAAAGGCGGAGGCCGCCGTGCCGAAGCCCGCAGCGAAAAAGGCCGCGCCGCACGGCAAGAAACGCACGCCGAAGAAGGCCAAGGCGGGCGAATCCTCGCCTAAGAAAACGAGCCGCCGGAAAGCTGCCGCCGCCGATGCGGCGGAATGAGCCTGCCGGACGACACGACGATCGACGCTGACAACGCGGAGGGATACATGGACCAGTCAGAAATAACGCGCTTGCAGAGCTACCTCCGTGAGAAGTTCGGAACGGAGCGGTTACGGCTCGGCAAGCCGAAGAGCGACGGCTCCGTCGAGGTCAGCCTCGGTCAGGAGTTCATCGGAGTGATTTATCGGGACGTCGATGAAGATGATGGTGAGGTGTCCTACGCGTTTCACATGGCGATCCTTGAAATGGACCTTCCGAAGGCGCACTGACGCGGCGGTCCCGGGCGCCATGCCGTCCGTCCGCAGCCTCCTGCCGATCTGACCGCCGCCATGGCGCTTGCCCGCGCGATCGCGACGCTGGGCGGCTGGACGATGGTCAGCCGCGTGCTCGGCTTTTGCCGCGACATATTGCTCGCCAGCGCGATCGGCGCGGGCATGACGGCGGACGCCTTTTTCGTCGCTTTCAAATTCCCCAATTTCTTCCGCCGTCTGTTCGCGGAAGGCGCGTTCAATTCCGCCTTCGTCCCGCTGT
>CAZPFL010000058.1:0-23755 GCA_964585785.1 uncultured Rhodospirillaceae bacterium | reverse complement strand
CGCTGGGCCCGCGCTACAAGGAGCGCAACGGCGGCTATACGCGCGTGCTGAAGGCGGGTTACCGCTACGGCGACGCGGCCGCGATGGCGGTCATCGAGCTGGTCGATCGCGACGTCGATGCAAAGGGCCTGGACTCCGGCCCGCTGCAGACCGACGACGAGACGGAGAGCGCGGCGGCGTAAGGCTGGTGCTGTTTCGCAACGAGATAGCGAGGGGTCGGCCGCAGGGCCGGCCCTTCTTGCGTCAGGGCCGTTGGCGCACGCGCCGCGCAGGGGTAAGGTGCGGCCATGCATAGATCGGCCATGCACAGATCGCTAAGGGCGTCGTTCCTCGTCGCCGTGGTCCTGGCCGCCTCTTTGCCGGCCGCGGCGCAGCAGCGGGTTGCGCCCGACAACCGCCGGCAGATCCAGTTTTCCTACGCGCCGATCGTGCGCAAGGTGGCGCCCGCGGTCGTCAACATCTACACCAAGCGCGTGGTGCAGGAGCGCAACGTCTCGCCCTTCTTCGACGATCCCGTCTTCCGCCGGTTCTTCGGCGACGCGGCGCCCTTCGGCGGCACGCGCAAGCGGCTGGAGAACTCGCTCGGCTCCGGCGTGATCGTGCGCAGCGACGGCATCATCGTGACCAACCACCATGTCATCAAGGACGCGGACAAGATCACCGTGGTGCTCGCCGACCGGCGGGAGTTCGCCGCCAAGATCCTGGTCAACGACAAGCGCACCGATATCGCGGTGCTGCGCATCAATGTGAAGGGCGAGAAGCTGCCCTATCTCGAATTCGGCGACGCGGACAAGCTCGAGGTGGGCGACCTTGTCCTCGCGATTGGCGATCCGTTCGGCATCGGCCAGACCGTCAGCTCGGGCATCGTCTCCGGTCTCGCGCGGACCGAGGTCGGCATCACCGATTTTCGCTCCTTCATTCAGACCGACGCGGCGATCAACCCCGGCAACTCGGGTGGCGCACTGGTCTCGATGGACGGCAAGCTGATCGGCATCAACACCGCGATCTTCTCGAAAAGCGGCGGCTCGGTCGGCATCGGCTTCGCGATCCCGAGCAACATGGTCCGCACCATCGTGCACAGCGCGATAACCGGTAAGCCCTTGGTTCGGCCATGGATATCGCTGCGCGCCACGGAGGTGACCGCGGACATCGCCTCGGCCATCGGCCTGGATCGGCCGGGCGGCGTGCTGGTCGAATCGGTGCAGCCGAACGGTCCCGCAGAGCGCGCCGGCATTCGGCGCGGCGACGTCATCATGGAGGTGGATCACAAGGCGGTGGATGACCTGCAGGGCCTCCGTTTCCGCTTGGCGACGCGCGAGATCGGCGAGACGGTCGTCATGACCGTGCGCCGGCACGGCAAGGTGATGGAGCTTCCCTTCCATCTCAAGGCGCCGCCGGAGATACCGCCGCGCGATACGACCATCCTGCAGAACGAGAGCCCGCTCTCCGGCGCCAAGATCGTCAATCTGTCGCCCGCGGTGGCGGCCGAAGTCGGCGTCGACGAGTCGGCGGTCGGCGTGCTCGTCATCGACATCGAGCGCGGCTCCTGGGCCTCGCGGATCGGGCTCCGGCCCGGCGATGTCGTCCTCAGCGTCAACGGCCGGAAGATCAGCGTGGTCGAGGACCTCAAGCGGGCCACGCGCCAGCCGCAGAACCATTGGATGGTTGAAATTCGCCGCGGCGATAAGAAATTACGCGTGGAAGTGGGCTAACCAGCCTTCACGGCGGAGGTGCCGATTGAGCGGTCCGTCACAGCCGGGTCTCTTCGAAAAGTCAGCGCCGCGGCCCTTGGCCGACCGGCTCCGTCCGCGCACGCTCGATGAAATCGTCGGACAGGATCACTTGCTGGGGCCGGACGGGCCGATCCGGCGCATGCTGGCCTCCGACACCCTCGCCTCGATGGTCTTCTGGGGGCCGCCGGGCTGCGGCAAGACGACCATTGCGCGCCTGCTGGCCGACGAGGTCTCGCTCGCCTTCGAGCCGCTCTCGGCAGTCTTCTCGGGCGTCGCCGACCTGCGCAAGGTGTTCGAGCGCGCCAAGGCCCGCCGGGTGGCGGGCAGCGGGACGCTGCTCTTCGTCGACGAGATCCACCGCTTCAACCGCGCGCAGCAGGACGGCTTCCTGCCCTATGTCGAGGACGGCACCGTCATCCTGGTCGGCGCCACGACGGAAAATCCCAGCTTCGAGCTGAACGCGGCGCTGCTGTCGCGCTGCCAGGTCTTCGTTCTGAACCGCCTCGACCACGACGCGCTCGACACCCTGCTGCGGCGCGCCGAGGAGGCCGAGGGCCGGCCGCTGCCGCTCGAGGACGAGGCGCGCGACAGCCTGATTGCGATGGCCGACGGCGACGGCCGCTTCATCTTCAATCTCTGCGAAGAGCTGTTCCGCCTGCCCGCGGCTCCGCGGCTCGATCGCAAGGCGCTGGCCGAGGCGGTGCAGCGGCGCGCCCCGGTCTACGACAAGGGACAGGAGAGCCACTACAACCTGATCAGCGCGCTGCACAAGTCGCTGCGCGGCTCCGACACGGACGCGGCGCTCTACTGGCTCGCGCGCATGCTGGCGGGCGGCGAGGACCCGCGCTACATCGCCCGCCGGCTGCTGCGCTTCGCCTACGAGGATATCGGGCTCGCCGATCCCAACGCGGCGGTGCAGGCGCTGGCGGCGTGGGAGACCTATGAGCGGATCGGCTCGCCCGAGGGCGAGCTGGCCCTGGCCCACCTCGTGATCTATCTGGGTACCGCCCCCAAGTCGAACGCGGCCTATGCGGCCTTCGGCGCCGCGCGCCGGGCGGCGAAGGAGACCGGCTCGCTCAGCCCGCCCAAGCATATCCTGAACGCGCCGACCCGGCTGATGCAGGAGCTCGGCTACGGCGCGGGCTATGAATACGACCACCACGCCGAGGACGCTTTCTCCGGCCAGAACTACTTTCCCGACGGCATCCCGCGCGAGCGTTTCTACAGCCCGGCCGACCGCGGCTTCGAGCGCGAGATCGCCAAGCGCCTCGCCTATTGGGAGAAGCTCCGTGTGGAGCGGCGTAAATCCGGCGGCGGGTCGTCGTGACCTTGCGTCTTATCGAAGCCGCCGGTGACCCCTTCTCCCTCGGCATGGCGATCGGCCGGGTCGGGGGCGAGGCTTTTCGCCAGGTGGTGCGCCGCCTCGGCCGTTTCCAGGCGCTGCAGCCCTGGCGCGGCAGCGAGCGGCTGGCCGAAATCGAGGCCTGCTCGCGGCGCGCCTTCCCCGCTTTGATGCGCGAGATCGAGGGCATCGCCGCGGGCGTGGACGCGCCCTTCGAGGAGGTCTTCTTGTGGAACTGCCGGGGCGACCTGCCGGGCAACGCCGGCTTCACGGGCGCGCAGGGCTGCACCGACGTGCTGATCCCGGGCGACCCGACGTCGGGCCGCCCGGCGCTGATCGGGCATAACGAGGACGACGCGCCGCAGCTCGCCGGCCATTGCTTCATCGTTTCCGCCCGGCCCGACGACGGCCCGGCCTTCACCAGCTTCTGCGCGCCCGGGCTGCTGCCGGGCCATACTTTCGGCGCCAACGCGGCGGGGCTGGCGCAGACGATCAACCACATCCGGCCGCTCGACCAGCAGGCGGGCGTGGCGCGCCACGTGATCAGTCGCGCCGTGCTCGGCTGCCGCGATATCGAGAGCGTCTGGCGGCTGCTGGAGCGCAAGGACCGCGCCGCCGGCTTTCACCACAATCTGGGCTTTCGCGGGGACGCGCGGCTGTGGTCGGTCGAGGCGCCGGCCAGCGGCTTTAGCGCGATCGCGGTGACGGTGCCCCGTGCGCATGCCAACCACCTGGTCTTCCAGGCCTTTGCCGGCCTCGACCAGGAGATCGCCGCCTCCTCGCGCGCCCGCCAGGCGCGGGCCGATGCGCTGCTGTCGGCAGCGGCGGTGTCCGACCCGCTCACGGTTCTCCGCGACTCGGCGGACGGCGACTATCCGATCTGCCGCAAGGTGACCGGGGGCAAGGACACGGGCTATACTCTCGCCACGGCCCTCTTCGAAATCTCCCAAGACGGTGTGGCTTGGCGGGTCTACGACGACCCCGCTGCGGCGCCCGTGTTCGACAGCCGGACCGCGCGCCCGTCGTCCTGACCCGGCGCATGTAAAAGATCAACAGATGGAGGCAAGATGTTCGAAGGATTCGAGACTCGGGACTTCGATACCAGCGGCGCGCGGATTCATTTCGTCCATGGCGGCAAGGGGCCGCCGCTGCTGCTGCTGCACGGCAACCCGCTGACCCATGTTTCCTGGCACAAGATTGCCAATCAGCTCGCCGAGCGCTTCCATGTGGTAGCGGCCGATCTGCGCGGCTATGGCGACAGCTCGGCGCCCGACGCCGGTCCCGACAACATCAACTTCTCCTTCCGGGCGATGGCGCAGGACCAGGTCGAGGTCATGAAATCGCTCGGCTACGACAAATTCTTCGTCGCCGGCCATGACCGGGGCGCCCGCACCGCGCACCGCATGGCGCAGGACCATCCGGACAAGATCCTGAAGGCGGCCTTCATCGACATCGTGCCGAGCTATCACGTCTGGACGCACACGACCAAAGGCTGGGCCAACAGCTCCTGGCATTGGACCTTCATGATCCAGGAGCCGGGCTTCCCGGAGCGCATGATGGGCGCCGTGCCGGCCGATTGGTACATGGAGAAGAAAATCGGCAAGGCCGGGATCGGCCTGAAGCCCTTCACCAAGGAAGCTTTCGCGGAATACGTCCGCTGCTTCGACGAGAAGACCATCCGCGGCTCCTGCTCGGACTATCGCGCCTGCGCCACCTGCGACTTCGAGATGGACAAGGCCGACTTCGGCAAGGTGAAAGTGCAATGCCCGGCGCTGGTGGTGTGGGGCGCGCAGAGCCACACCGGCAAGAATTACGGCGACCTGCTACCGATCTGGAAGGATTACTGCGCCAACAGCCTGACCGGCGGGCCGATCGAATCCGGCCATTACGTGCCCGAGCACGCGCCGGAGGAGACGCTGCGCCGGCTGCTCGAGTTCTTCGCCGCCTGACCGTCGCCTGACCCTGCGGCCCTGCCTGTCCTTGTGGCAAAAGGCCGGCAGGGCCGCTAATATATGCCTATTCCTGAGGCAGATTGTTGGAATCTGCTGGCTCCGGGAGCCTGCTCTTTGATCACTCAAAGGCGCGGGCTGCCGGATTTTTGTTCTCAACGATCAAGAAACGAGGGATAGGCTGCGATGAGGCATTGGGGGAGAGAGGCTTTTCGGCTGGTTCTGGTGGCGGCGCTGGGTGTGGGGCTCCCGGCGGACGCGATGGCGGCGGGCGGCGGGATGAACGGCGCGAATACCGCCTGGGTGCTGACCGCGACCGCCCTGGTCCTGTTCATGACCCTGCCGGGGCTGGCGTTGTTCTACGGCGGGCTCGTGCGCGCCAAGAACGTGCTTTCGGTGCTGATGCACTGCGTCGCGATCGCCTGTGTCGTCTCCGTGCTGTGGCTGGCGGTCGGCTACAGCCTCGCCTTCGGGCAGGGCGGCGCCTGGAATGCCTGGATCGGCGGCCTCGGTAAGGCCTTCCTCGCCGGGGTCCGGCCGGAGACGCTGACCGGCGACATCCCCGAAGTCGTCTTCTTCATGTTCCAGATGACCTTCGCGATCATTACGCCGGCGCTCATCGTCGGCGCCTATCCGGAGCGCGTCCGCTTCGGCGCGGTCCTGCTGTTCAGCGGGCTCTGGCTGCTCCTCGTCTACGCGCCGGTCTGCCACTGGATCTGGGGCGGCGGCTGGCTCGCCCAGTGGGGCGTGCTCGACTTCGCGGGCGGGCTGGTGGTGCACGCCACCGCCGGCACCTCGGCGATCGTCTTCGCCAAGATGTTGGGCAACCGCGCGGGCTTCCCGCACGAGGTCCGGCCGCCGCACAGCCCGGCGATGACCATGACCGGCGCGGGCATGCTGTGGGTCGGCTGGTACGGCTTCAACGCCGGCAGCGCGCTGGCGGCCAACGGCAACGCGGGCATGGCGATGCTGGTGACCCATATCTCGGCCTCGGCGGCGGCGCTCACCTGGATGGCCATCGAATGGGCCAAGTTCGGCCGGCCGAGCCTCGTCGGCATCGTGACGGGCCTGGTGGCCGGCCTGGCGACGATCACACCGGCCTCGGGCTTCGTCGGGCCGGCCGGCGGGCTGGTCTTCGGCGTGCTGGCGGGCGGCGTCTGCTACTGGGCCGTGTCGCATGTGAAGCAATCCCTCGGGATCGACGACTCGCTGGACGTTTTCGCCGTCCACGGCGTCGGCGGCATGCTGGGAATCCTGCTGGTCTCCGCCTTCGCGGACCCGATGCTGGGCGGGCTGGGGCTGGCGAAGGGCATGACGATCGGCCGGCAGTTCGGCGTGCAGCTCGCCGGAATGGTCGCCACCGTGGCCTGGAGCGCGCTGCTCACCGTCGTCATCGTCAAGGTCGTCGGCCTCTTCATGCCCGTGCGGGTGCCCATGGAGGCGGAAACCAACGGACTGGACCTTTCCGAACATGGCGAGCGCGAGTACAACGTCTGAAGAATTCCGATGATCGAACGGAAAGGAAGGCACCGCCATGAAGCTGGTGATGGCAATTATCAAGCCCTTTAAGCTCGAGGACGTGCGCGCGGCGCTGGGCGCGGTCGGCGTCGAAGGGATGACGGTCTCCGAGGTACGCGGGTATGGCCGGCAGAAGGGCCAGACCGAGATCTACCGCGGCGCGGAATACGCCGTGAACTTCGTGCCGAAGGTGAAGCTCGAAGTGGCCGTCGACGACGCGCTGGCCGACCGCGTGGTCGAGACGATCCGCGATACGGCGAATATGGGCCGGATCGGCGACGGCAAGATCTTCGTTATCGACGTGGAGCACGCCGTCCGCATCCGCACGGGCGAAACCGGCGCGGAAGCGCTTTGAGCGGCCGCGACGCACGGGCCGGCATGGCGATGCGGATCGGGTGACGCGGCGATGAAGCTGGTTCTTGCCATTGCCGCAGGCGGCGCCATCGGCGCCGTCGGGCGGCACTTCGTGAACGTCCTGGTGCTGTCCTGGTTCGGGCCCAATTTCCCTTGGGGCACCCTGACCGTGAACTTTGTCGGCTGCTTCCTGATGGGCGTGCTGGTGGAGACCTCCGCGCTGGTGTGGTCGCCACCGCCGGCGCTGCGGGCGATGATCGCCATCGGCTTTCTCGGCGCGCTGACGACCTTCTCGAGCTTCTCGCTCGACGTCGCCATCCTCTACGAGCGCGGACAGGCGCTGCTCGCCGCGGGCTATGTGTTGGCGTCGGTCGTGCTGTCGATCGGCGGTATCTTCTCGGCGCTCGCCCTGGTGCGCGCCCTGGCGGCGTGAGCGGCCGGCGATGAGCCGCGTCGAGACGAGGACGGTTACGCCGGGCGAGGCGGACATGCGCCTCGACCGCTGGTTCCGTATGCATTTCCCGGATCTCGGCCACGGCCATCTGCAGAAGCTGCTGCGTACGGGGCAAGTACGCGTCGACGGGCGCCGCGCCAAGGCCGGCGCGCGGCTCACGGCCGGCGCGGAGATTCGCGTGCCGCCCTTAAGCGCGCATACGGGAGAAAGCAAGGACGAGCGCGGACCGCCGGCAGGGCCCAAGCCGAAGGCGCCGCCGAGCGAGGCCGACATCGCCTTCATCCAATCCCGCGTGCTCTACCGGGACAACGACGTCATCGCGATCGACAAGCCGCCCGGCCTCGCGGTCCAGGGCGGGACCGGGACGCACCGCCATGTCGACGCCATGCTGGAGGGCTTGCGCTTCGACGCGCCCGAGACGCCGCGCCTGGTGCACCGCCTCGACCGCGATACCAGCGGGGTCCTGCTGCTCGGCCGGAGCCGCGCCGCCGCGGCCGCGCTCGGCAAGGCGTTCAAGGGCAAGGACGTGCGCAAGATCTACTGGGCGATCGTGGTCGGTGTGCCGGAGCCCCGGCAGGGCCGCATCGAGCTGCCGATCGCCAAGCTGCCGGGCAAGGCGGGCGAGAAGATGGCGGTCGACCACGAGGCCGGGCAGCGCGCGGTGACATTCTACCGGGTGCTGGAGGTCGCCGGCCGGCGGCTCGCTTGGGTCGCCCTCTGGCCGCAGACCGGCCGGACGCACCAGCTCCGGGTGCATTGCGCGGCGCTCGGCTGGCCGATCCTGGGCGACGGCAAGTATGGCGGGCAGGGGGCCTTCATCGCGGGCGACGGCCTTTCCCGTAAGCTGCACCTGCATGCCCGCGCGGTCGCCCTGCCGCACCCGGTGACCGGCGCGCCGCTCATTGTTCGCGCGCCCCTGCCGGACCATATGAAGAAGACGTGGGCGTTTTTCGGGTTCGACTCCGAGAATATGGAAGATCCCTTTGCCGAGCTGAGCTGACGGCGGGGCGGTCGTCTGTGATATTGTGGCAGGTGCGATGAGGCTCTCCGGGTGTGGTGATGGTTGACGGTGCGAACCGGCTCGCGGTGTTCGATTGCGACGGGACACTGGTCGACAGCCAGCACGTCATCGTGGCGTCGATGCAGCGCGCCTTCGTCGAGCATGGGCTTGCCGCGCCCGACCCGGCCGCGGTGCGCCGGCAGGTGGGGCTGCATGTCGTTGACGCGGTGACGAATCTGCTGCCCGATGCGCCGGCGAAGGTCGTTGCGGCGGTCGGCGACAGCTTCGTCGATTTCGGTCGCCTTATCCGCGACGCGGAGGAGCATGACGAGCTGCTGTTTCCCGGCGTGGTCGAGGTGCTGGAACAACTCGCCGCGCAGGACGTTTTGCTCGCCATTGCGACCGGCAAGTCGCGGCGCGGCCTCGACCGCACCTTGAAGCACCACGGCCTCGGCGGGCATTTTATGATTCTGAAGACGGCCGATGACGGACCGGGCAAGCCCAACCCGGGCATCCTGCTCGACGCCATCGCGGAAGCGGGCGCGTCGCCGCTCAGCACCGTCATGATCGGCGACACGGTCTTCGACGTCGCGATGGCCCGCAGCGCCGGCGCCTACGCGATTGGCGTCGGCTGGGGGTATCACGAGCCCGTCGAGCTCGACGCCGCGGGCGCGCATGCGATTCTCGACCATTTCAGCGATCTGCCGCCGACCCTCGACAAGCTATGGAGGACGCCCTGATGCGTATTGCGAAAATCTTGATCATCGTCGTGGTCGCCGTCGTCGTCCTCGTCGTCGGCGCGGCCGTCATCCTGATGAACATGGATTTCGACAAGTACAAGCCGCAGATCGTCGCCGAGGTGAAGAAGGCGACCGGCCGCGACATGAAGATCGACGGCAAGCTCCATCTCAACCTCCTGACGCTGAGCCCCGGCCTGCAGGTCGACGGCGTTCACTTCGCCAACGCGTCCTGGGGATCGCGGCCCGACATGGCGGTGATCAAGCGCTTCGAGGTCAAGGTCAGTCTGCTGCCGCTGATTCACGGCACGCTCGACGTCGACCGGGTGGTCCTCGACGGCGCGGACATCCTGATCGAGCGCAACGCGCAGGGTCAGGGCAACTACGAGTTCTCGACCGCCGCCGCGCCGGCGGCCCCCGCCAAGCCGGCGGAAGCGGCGAAGAGCGGCGCGGGCGGCGGCGGGATGCCGGCGCTTGCCGTGCGCGAGGTCACCATCAAGGACTCGCGGCTGACCTATAAGGACGACAAGTCGAAGCAGACGCTGGTGCTGGGCGTGGACAGCTTGGCGGTCGCGGCGGGGTCTGGCGAGCCGCTGACGATCAATTTGAAGGGCAGCTACAACGGCGCGCCCGTCGCGGTGAAGGGGACCATGGGTCAGCTCGCGGAGCTGATGCGGCCGACCAAGCCCTGGCCGGTGAAGATGACCGCCGAGGCGGGCGGCGCCACCGTCAACGTCGACGGTGCGATCGCCAACCCCATGGCGGCGTCGGGTATCGACCTCGCCGTGGCCGTGCAGGGCAAGGACCTCTCGGCGATGAGCAAGCTCGCGGGCGCCCCGGTGCCGCCGCTCGGGCCCTACTCGCTCAAGACCAAGGTGGTCGGCTCGATCGACAAGACGATCGAGCTGCGCGATCTCGCCGCGCAGATGGGCAAGAGCGGGCTCGCCGGCAAGGCTTCGGTGCAGCTCAAGACCCGCCCGGTGCTGAACGCGACGCTGACCTCGGACCTGATCGACATGGCCGATTTCAGCAAGCCTGGCGCGGGCGGCCAGAAGGCGGGTAGCGTCGGCGGGACCTCGGCCGGCGGCAAGGCCGCTGGCGCGCCTTCCGGCGGCCCCAAGCGGCTCTTCCCCGATACCCCGCTGCCGCTCGACGGGCTGAAGGCGGCGGACGCCACGGTCGATCTGACCGTTAAAAAGCTACTAGTAGACAAAATCGCGGCCGACAACTTCCATACCGTGGTCACGCTCCGCAACGGCGACCTGTCCGTCACGCCGCTCGACATGGAGGTGGCGAAGGGCAAGATCAGCGGCGCGGTGAAGCTCAACGCCGCGCAGGCGACGCCCGCGGTCGACGTCAAGATCACCGGCAAGAAGATCGACATCGGCAAGCTGCTCGCCGATATGTCGATCACCGACCTGGTCTACGGCGTGATCAACACGGATGTCGACGTGGCCGGGCGCGGCAAGTCCGTGCATCAGATCATGGCCGGCCTGAACGGCAAGACCAGCGTCATCATGGGCCAGGGGCGGATGAAGAGCGACGCTCTCAACCTCTATGTCGGCGGCGCGGCGACCGTGCTGACCCAGGCCGTCTTCGGCAAGAAGAGCGAGTACACGGTGATCAACTGCTTCGTGAACCAGTTCGACATCAAGAACGGGCTCGCGACCAGCAAGGCGATGCTGTTCGATACCGAATACGCGCAGATCACCGGCAAGGGCACGATCAACCTCGGCACCGAGGCGATCAATTACACGGTCGATCCGCGGCCGAAATCGGTGACCATCAACACCGCCGTGCCGGTGGAGATCGGCGGCACGCTGTCCGATCCGACCTATCGGCTCAATCCGCTGGCCGCGGCGGCCAAGGTGGGCGGGCTGCTTGGCACCGTGCTGTTTCCGCCGGCCGCCGTCGTCGGCCTGGGCGAGCTCGGGGTGAGCGATCAGAACCCCTGCATGAAGACGGCGACCGGCAAGGCCCAGCCACAGCCGACGGCGCCGAAGAGCCCGGCCGGCGCGGTCGAAAACCTGGGTAAGGAGCTCGGCACGGACGTCAAGAAGAAGCTCGACAATACGCTCAAGGGACTGTTCGGTAAGTAATGGCGCTCAAACGATTTTACCGGCAGGTGGCGGTCGAGAGCGGCGAGGCGGGACACGGCGTCACGCTGGACGGCCGGCCCGTGCGCACGCCGGCGAAGGCGCCGCTGCTGCTGCCGACCCGCGCGCTGGCCGAGGCGATCGCCGCCGAATGGGACGCCCAGCAGGACGAGATCGAGCCGCGCACCATGCCCATGATGCAGCTCGCGAGCACGGCGATTGACCGGGTCACCCCGCGGCGTGATGCGGTGATCACCGAGATCGCGTCCTATGCGGAGACCGATCTCCTGTGCTACCGCGCCGACGGGCCGATCGGGCTGGTGACGCGCCAGGCGACGCAATGGCAGCCGGTGCTGGACTGGGCCGCCGGCACCTACGACGCGCCGCTGTCGGTGACGGAAGGCGTGATGCCGGTGCCGCAATCGCCGGCCGCGGTGGCGGCGCTCCGCGCGGCGGTCGCGGATTGCGATGCCTTTGAGCTCGCGGCCGTCTACATGCTGACCGTGGCCAGCGGCTCGCTGGTGCTCGCGCTCGCCGTGCGAGACAGCGAGATGGACCCCGACGCCGCCTGCGACGCGAGCCAGCTCGACGAGGAATGGCAGGCTTCCGAATGGGGGCGGGACCCGGTGGCGGAAAGCCGGCGCGACCGCGCGCGGGCCGAGATCCTGTCGGCGGCGGGTTTTCTGGCTCTCTTGCAGGGGTGAAGCCCGGGTGCTATGCGGGGCTGCGGCAGGCGGAGGCGCGGCGATGGACGACATCATCAATAAGCTCGAAGAAAAACGCGGCCGGGCCCGCGTGGGCGGCGGCGAGCGCCGGGTCGCGGCGCAGCACGGCAAAGGCAAGCTGACGGCGCGCGAGCGTATCGACGTCCTGCTCGACGAAGGGTCCTTCGAGGAATGGGACATGTTCGTCGAGCACGACTGCCACGACTTCGGCATGGACGGCCAGCGCATTCCCGGCGACGGCGTGGTCACCGGCCACGGCCTGGTGAACGGCCGGCTGGTCTTCGTGTTCAGCCAGGATTTCACGGTGTTCGGCGGCTCGCTCTCGGCGGCGCATGCCCGCAAGATCTGCAAGATCATGGACCAGGCGATGAATGTCGGCGCGCCGGTCATCGGCCTCAACGATTCCGGCGGCGCGCGGATCCAGGAAGGCGTCGCGTCGCTCGCGGGTTACGCCGATGTCTTCCAGCGCAATGTCATGGCGTCGGGCGTGGTGCCGCAGATCTCGATGATCATGGGGCCGTGTGCCGGCGGCGCCGTCTATTCCCCGGCGATGACCGACTTCATCTTCATGGTGAAGGATTCCTCCTACATGTTCGTCACCGGCCCCGATGTGGTGAAGACGGTGACCCATGAGGAGGTCACGGCCGAAGCGCTCGGCGGCGCGCTGACCCATACCGGCAAATCGGGCGTCGCCGACCTCGCCTTCGAGAACGACATCGAGGCGCTGATCGAGCTGCGCCGCTTCATCGACTTCCTGCCCGCCTCGAACCGCGAGACGCCGCCGGTGCTGCCGACGGCCGACCCGTTCGACCGCCCGGAGCCGTCGCTCGACACGCTGGTGCCGGCCAACCCGAACCAGCCTTACGACATGATGGAGCTGATCCAGAAGGTCGTCGACGAAGGGGATTTCTTCGAGATCGGGCCGAGCTTCGCGCGCAACATCATCACCGGCTTCGGCCGCATGGAAGGCAGCACGATCGGCATCGTCGCCAACCAGCCGATGGTGCTGGCCGGCTGCCTCGACATCGACTCGGCGCGCAAGGCCGCGCGCTTCGTGCGCTTCTGCGACTGCTTCAACATCCCGATCATCACCTTCGTCGACGTGCCGGGCTTCCTGCCGGGCACCGGCCAGGAATACGGCGGAATCATCAAGCACGGCGCGAAGCTCCTGTTCGCCTTCGCCGAGGCGACCGTGCCGAAGATCACGCTGATCACGCGCAAGGCCTATGGCGGCGCCTATGACGTCATGAGCTCGAAACATCTGCGCGGCGACCTAAATTATGCTTGGCCGAGCGCGGAGATCGCGGTCATGGGCCCGAAGGGCGCGGTCGAGATCATCTTCCGCGAGGATCTCGGCGACCAGGCCAAGATCGAGAAGCGCACCGAGGAATACCGCGAGAAGTTCGCTAACCCCTTCGTCGCGGGCTCGCTCGGCTTCATCGACGACGTGATCATGCCGCGCAACACGCGCCGCCGCCTTTGCCGCGGGCTTCGCATGTTGCGCAACAAGAAGCTGGAAAATCCGTGGAAGAAGCACGGCAACATACCATTGTAACAGTCCGCCGGCAGGATGGCCCGGTCCATGCATGACAGCAGCCGGCAGAACGCGGACCGGGCCGCGGCGCGGGTGCAGGGACTGAAACGCCACCTGCTTGCCTACTTCGCGGTCATGGTGGTGCTGGTCCTGGTCAATCTGCTGGCCACGCCGGGGCGAATCTGGTTCGTTCTGCCGATGGTCGGCTGGGGGCCGGTGCTGGCCTTTCACACTGCCTGGGCCATGGGATTGTTTGATAATATGGGGCGCAAGGACTAACCGGCGCCTCTTCGCCAACAGGATGAGATCAATGACGGAAATTCGCATCGAACTGCATAGCGACACCCAGACGCGCCCGACCCCGGGCATGCGCAAGGCGATGGCCGAGGCCGTCGTCGGGGACGAGCAGAAGGGCGAGGACCCGAGCGTCAACAAGCTGCTCGACATGGCGCGGGCGCTGTTCGGCAAGGAGGACGCGGTCTTCCTGCCGTCCGGCACCATGTGCAACCAGATCTCGATGATGCTGCACTGCCGTCCGGGCGACGAGGTGCTGTGCGACAAGACCGCGCATATCTGGAGCACGGAAGGCGGCGGCGCGGCGGTCTTCGCGGGCTCGCTGATCCGGCCGATCGACGGCGAGCACGGCATCTTCACCGCCCAGCAGCTCGAGCAGAACATCCGCGCCGTGCGCCGGCACACGCCGAAGCCGCGCCTGGTGTCGATCGAGCAGACCTCGAACGGCGGCGGCGGCACCGTCTGGCCGCTGGAGACGATCCGCGAGGTCGAGGCGATGGCCCGCAAGCACGGCCTCGCCATGCACATGGACGGCGCCCGCGTGATGAACGCCGTCGTCGCCAGCAACGTGTCGGCGGCGGACTTCGCCCAGCCTTTCGACACGCTGTGGCTCGACCTTAGCAAAGGGCTCGGCTGCCCGTTCGGCGCCGTTCTGCTCGGCAGCAAGCCGCTGATCGAGGACGCCTGGCAGTGGAAGCAGCGCATGGGCGGCGCGATGCGCCAGGCCGGCGTGATCGCCGCGGCCGGCATCTACGCGCTCGAAAACCATGTGGAGCGGATGGCCGAGGACCATGCGAACGCGAAATTCTTTGGCGACCGCATCGCCGAGATTCCGGGGATCCAGCTCGATTCCGCGGGCGTCGAGACCAACCTGGTCTTCTTCGACGTCAGCAAGACCGGCCTGACCGCGCCGCAGGTCCACGACCGGTTGCTCGAGCATGGCGTGCGCATCGGCGCGTCGAGCGGCACGCGCATGCGCGCGGTGACCCATCTCGACGTCACCCGCGACCAGCTCGCCGAAGCGGCGGCCGCGCTGTCCACCGTGGTCGTAGAGGCGGCCGCGGCCTGAGCCGCCGGCTACCGTAACGAACCAGGACGGGTATCGGCCCGGCGGGACGCGCCGCCGGGCGATCCGCCATCTGTTGCTTCCGCGCCATTTCGCATAAAGTGCCCGCGCAAGAGGGGACTCCGGCCGGAGACCCCTGCGGACTATTGGAGCGGACGGGCGACGGTGTTCTCGAAAATCCTGATCGCGAACCGGGGCGAGATCGCCTGCCGGATCATGCGCACGGCGCACCGGATGGGCATCAAGACGGTCGCCGTCTATTCCGAGGCGGATGCCCGGGCGCTGCATGTCTCGATGGCGGACGAGGCGATTCCGATCGGCCCCGCGCCGGCGGCGCAAAGCTATCTGGTCGCCGACCGCATCGTCGCCGCGGCGAAACAAAGCGGCGCCGAGGCGGTCCATCCGGGCTTCGGATTCCTGTCCGAGAATGCCGGCTTCGCCGAGCGGCTGGAGGCCGAAGGCATCACCTTCATCGGTCCCAAGCCCAAGGCGATCGCGGCGATGGGCGACAAGATCGAATCCAAGCGCCTGGCCCAGAAGGCCGGCGTCAGCACCGTGCCCGGCCATCCCGATGTGGTGCCCGACGCGGAGGCCGCCGTCCGCATCGCCGCCCAGGTCGGCTACCCGGTGATGATCAAGGCGTCGGCCGGCGGCGGCGGCAAGGGCATGCGCATCGCGCGCAATGAGGCGGAGACGCGCGAAGGCTTCGCGCTCGCGCGCAGCGAGGCCAAGTCCAGCTTCGGCGACGACCGCATCTTTATCGAGCGTTTCATCGAGCAGCCGCGGCACATCGAGATCCAGGTGCTGGCCGACGGGCACGGCACGGTGGTCTATCTCGGCGAGCGCGAATGCTCGATCCAGCGCCGCCATCAGAAGGTCATCGAGGAGGCGCCGTCGCCCTTCCTCGACGCCAAGACGCGCGCGGCGATGGGGGCGCAGGCGGTGGCGCTGGCCAAGGCGGTCGACTACCAGTCGGCCGGCACGGTCGAGTTCATCGTCGACGCCAAGCGCAATTTCTATTTCCTCGAGATGAACACCCGCCTTCAGGTCGAGCATCCGGTGACCGAGATGATCACCGGCCTCGACCTGGTCGAGCAGATGATCCGGGTCGCCGCGGGCGAAAGGCTCGGCTTCGAGCAGGACGACGTGATGCTCGCCGGCTGGGCCATCGAGGCGCGCGTCTATGCCGAGGACCCGATGCGCAACTTCCTGCCGTCCACCGGCCGGCTCGTGCGCTACCGCGCGCCGGCGGAAGACGAGCATGTCCGTATCGATACCGGCGTGTTCGAAGGCGGCGAGATCTCGATGTTCTACGACCCGATGATCGCCAAGCTGGTCACCAGCGGGACGACGCGGAACGAGGCGATCGAGCGCATGCGGGACGCGCTGGACGAGTTCTACATCCGCGGCATCTCGCACAATATTCCGTTCCTGGCGTCCGTCTTCGGCCATCCGCGCTTCGTCGAGGGGCGGCTCTCGACCGGCTTCATCGAAGAGGAATATCCCGAAGGGCTGCACCAGCGCCCGCTGACCGAGGGCGAGCGGACGCAGGTGCTCGCCGTGGCCGGCGCGCTGCAGCAGCGCGAGGCCGCCCGGCGCACCCGGATCACCGGCCGGCTGAACGGTCCCGCGCCCGACGCGACGACGAGCTGGGTGATCCGCGTCGCGGGCGAAGAGCACCAGGTCGAGCTGTACCCGCTGGCGGACGGCTGCCGCGTCACGCTGTGGGAGGACGGCGGCAAGCGCGAGATCGAGGTGACGCACGACTGGCAGCCCGCCGAGCCGCTGTTCCGCGGCCTCATCGACGGCGACCCGGTCTGCGTCCAGGTCGACCGCCAGGGCATCGGCTGGCGCCTGTCGCATGTCGGCATCCAGGCCGATGTCCAGGTGCTGTCGCCGCGCTCGGCCGCGCTGACGCACCGCATGCCGGAAAAGGCGCCGCCCGACCTGTCGCGCCTCCTGCTGTCGCCGATGCCGGGCCTGCTGTTGCGCCTTGCCGTCGCGGAAGGCGACAGCGTCAAGGCGGGTGAAGAGCTCGCCGTGGTCGAAGCGATGAAGATGGAGAACGTGCTGCGCGCCGAGCGCGACGGCGTGATCAAGAAGATCCACGCCGGGCCGGGCGACAGCCTCGCCGTCGACCAGTCGATCCTGGAATTCGAATAACGCCGGAGGGCGGATGGCGGACCATGCGGTCAGGCTGATCATCGAAGGACGGGTACAGGGCGTCGGCTACCGCCAGTGGACGGTGTGGGAGGCCGAACGGCGCGGCCTCGACGGCTGGGTGCGCAACCTGCCGGACGGCACGGTCGAGGCGCTGATCGCCGGGCCGGCCGCCGTGGTCGCCGTGATGATCGAGGCCTGCCGCAACGGGCCGCGCATGGCCGCCGTCACCGCGATCCGCGAACACCCCGCCGAACCGCCGGACGCCGCGGGCTTTCGGCAGGTTCGGTAGGTATTCCCAAAGGCACCTGCCGGTTAATTCGCGGCAGCCGTGGACTCGCGGAACAAGTCCGCGAGTGACGAGTATAATTAGGTGCCAACAACCCAAATCGTCATTGCCGGACTTGTTCCGGCAATCCAGCGCTGTATCGGAATTTCCGCAACGCCCACCTTAATGCCCGGCCGTGAGCACCTCGTGCACGAGCTTAGCCGCGGCGACGGCCATGTTGGCGTTGTCGTGGCCGACGCCCGGCACCGTCTCGACGCGCCAGTTGAAGGGCGCGTTCAGCTTTTCCGCCGCGCGCTTGGCGGCGGCGAAATAGAATTTGCCGCGGTCGAACCGGGTCGGGCCTTGGCGCATCGCCTCGGGCGTCATGCGGAAATTGCGGTCCTGCACGATGTCCATGTCGCCCAGCAGGATGATCATCTTCTTGGCGAAGGCGGCCTTGAGCTGGTCCGGCGTCAGCTTCGTGCCGCCCAGGCCGTAGGGGAAGGCCTCGCTGTCGGTCGGCAGCGTGTACCAGCCGGCGTTGGCGCAGATCGCGAGATCCACCTTCGGCCCGCCGGTAAACATCATGTAGCGATGTACGAACTGCCCGCCGGCGGAATGCCCGAAGATCGAGAAGGTCGTGCGCCGGCTGCCGCTGCTCTGCCGCACGACCTCGAAGATACGGTCGATAATCGGAAAGGTCCATTTCGCCGGCGGCGTCGGAACGAGCGCATCGTCCGGGCCGCCTCGCGCCATCACGTTGCCGAGATTGTAGTGCCAGGAATGCGGGAAGTTCTCCCGGCTGAACTCCGGCGCGATGATCAGCAGGCCGTATTGGTTCGCGAGGTCGATCCAGTTGTCGCGGTAGTCGTCGGCGTTGCGCTTGACCCCGTGCATGACGAACAGGATGGGCGTGTCCGGGGTGAAGCCCTTCGGCCGGTAATACCAGACCGGCACCGTCTTGCCGGTTGCAGTCTTCGGATCGTCGAACACGAAGCGGCCGGCCCCTTCCTTGATCTGCGGCGCGTCCTTGGCGCGGGCCTGTACCGGGGCAGGGGCGGAGAGGGCGCCGGTTAGCAACAGGGAGACGGCGATCAGGCAGCGGCGGACAACGGTCACGGGGTGGGATTCCTATGAAGCGGGCGATGCGCCGAAGACCTCGGCGAAGCTCTCCTTGAGCGCCACGTCGAGGTCGGCCATGGTCACCGGCAGGCCCAGCTCGACCAGCGAGGTCACGCCGTAATTGGCGGCGGCGATGCCGCAGGGCACGATGCCCGAGAAGTGCTCCAGCGTGGGCTCGACGTTGATGGCGATGCCGTGGAAGGTGACCCAGCGCCGGATGCGCACCCCGATCGCCGCGATCTTGTCTTCCCGGCCGCCGCCGCGGCTGACCCAGATGCCGACCCGGTCGTCCCGCCGCTCGCCCTTGACGTTGAACCGGTCGAGCGTGCGGATGACCCATTCCTCGAGGTCGCGGACGTAGCGCCGGACATCCTGGCCGCGCGGCTTCAGGTCGAGCATGACGTAGCACACCCGCTGGCCGGGCCCGTGATAGGTGAACTGGCCGCCCCGGCCGGTGCGGTAGACCGGAAAGCGGTCCGGCGTCAGCAGGTCCGCGTCCCGGGCGCTGGTGCCGGCGGTATAGAGCGAGGGGTGCTCCAGGAGCCAGACCTGCTCGGGCGCCCGGCCGGCGGCGATGGCGGCGACACGGCGCTCCATCGCCGCGACCGCTTCCTCATAGGGAACGAGGCGGTCGTCGATGCGCCATTCGACGCCCGGAGGCGGGCGCGACTCTTTGTTTGTGGGCAAGGTCTTATGCATCCCTTGATAACCTCACCGGCTTCTGCTATCCCCCGCCCATCAGGCTGTTCATCCAACTCAATGCGGCCATACTCCTTTTATGGCCCGTCTGGCAAGGAGAGCGCAGCAGATATGCGGTCGTGGCGGAACTGGTAGACGCGCAGCGTTGAGGTCGCTGTGGTGGAAACACCGTGGAAGTTCGAGTCTTCTCGACCGCACCAATCCGCAAGGCCCGCTGAGTAGAGCAGCGGGCCTTTTCGCTTCGTGCTTCCGTTGCGCCGCTGAACCGGCCGCAGGGCCGCAGAAGTCCAAAGGTATGCCATGACCGACGACCGCACCGCCGAAGACGCGCTGAACTATCACCGGCGCCACCCCGCCGGGAAGCTCGCCGTCGTGCCCACCAAGCCTTTGGCCAACCAGCGCGACCTTTCGCTCGCCTATTCGCCCGGCGTCGCCGCTGCCTGCAACGCGATCAAGGCCGACCCGGCCGAGGCCGCGGCGATGACCGCGCGCGGCAACCTCGTCGGCGTGGTGACCAACGGCTCCGCCGTGCTCGGGCTCGGCAATATCGGCCCGTTGGCGGCCAAGCCGGTGATGGAAGGCAAGGCGGTCCTGTTCAAGAAATTCGCCGGCATCGACGTCTTCGACATCGAGGTCAAGGAGTCCGACCCCGAGCGCTTCGTCGACGTGGTGGCGGCGCTGGAGCCGACCTTCGGCGGCATCAACCTCGAAGACGTCAAGGCGCCGGAATGCTTCGACATCGAAACGAAGCTGCGCGCGCGTATGAACATCCCGGTCTTCCACGACGACCAGCACGGCACGGCGATCATCGTCGCGGCCGCGATCACCAACGCGCTGCAGATCGTCGGCAAGGATCTCGCCGCGGTGAAGCTGGTCACGTCGGGGGCCGGCGCCGCCGCCCTCGCCTGCCTCAATCTACTAGTAGATATGGGCATGCCGCGGGAGAATATCTGGGTCACCGATATCGTCGGCGTCGTGTTCAAGGGCCGCCAGCAAGAAATGGACGGCTGCAAGGAATGCTATGCCCAGGACACCAAGGCCCGCAGCCTGGCCGATGTCATCGGTGGCGCGGATATCTTCCTCGGCCTGTCGGCGCCGAACGTGCTGAAGCCCGAGATGGTGGCGAAGATGGCGGAGCGGCCGGTGATCATGGCGCTGGCCAATCCCGATCCGGAGATCCGCCCGGATGTGGCGCGCTCGGTGCGCAGCGATGCGATCATCGCCACCGGCCGCTCGGACTATCCGAACCAGGTCAACAACGTGCTCTGCTTCCCGTTCATCTTCCGCGGCGCGCTCGATGTCGGCGCGACGGCGATCAACGAGGCGATGAAGATCGCGACGGTCAAGGCGCTGGCCGCGCTGGCGCGGGCGGAGAGCTCGGAGATCGTCGCCAAGGCCTATGGCAACCAGCCGACCCAGTTCGGCCCGGACTACCTGATCCCCAGGCCCTTCGATCCGCGCCTGATCATCGAGATCGCACCCGCCGTCGCCAAGGCGGCGATGGACAGCGGCGTGGCGACGCGGCCGATCGCGGATTTCGACGCCTATCGCCAGGAGCTGTCGCAGTTCGTCTGGAAGACCGGCTTCGTGATGCGCCCGGTGTTCGACCAGGCGCGCGCCGACCCGCGGCGCGTCACCTACACCGACGGCGAGGAAGAGCGCGTGCTGCGCGCGGTGCAGGCGGCGCTCGACGAAGGCCTCGCCAAGCCGATCCTGATCGGCCGGCGCGCGGTCGTGCAGTCGCGTATCGAGCGCCTGGGCCTGCGGCTTCAGCTGGACGGGAATGTCGAGCTGGTCGACCCCGAGCGCGACGACCGTTACCAGGAATACTGGAACGACTATTATTGCCTGATGGCGCGCAATGGCGTGTCGCCCGATCTCGCGCGGCGCGTGGTGCGGACGCGCACGACCGTGATCGGCGCGATGATGCTCCGGCGCGGCGACACCGACGCCATGATCTGCGGCACGGTCGGCCAGTATCACACCCATCTTCGCCATATCCGCGAGATCATCGGCAAGCGCGATGACGTGCGCGAGCTGTCCGCGCTGACCCTGCTGGTGATGCCGAGCGGGCCGGTCTTCATCGCCGACACGCATGTCGATCCCGAGCCCACCGTCGAAGACATCGTCGAGATCGCGCTGCTCGCCGCCGACGAGGTCCACCGGTTCGGCATCACGCCGAAGATCGCCCTCGTCTCGCATTCCAACTTCGGCACCTCGCGCTACCCGTCGGCGCTCAAGATGCGCGAAGCGGCGGCGATCCTGCACCGCGACTATCCCGAGCTGGAGGTGGACGGCGAGATGCACGCGGACGCCGCGATCGACGCCGAAGTGCGCAAGCGCATCTTCCCCGACGCCCGGCTGTCCGGCAGCGCCAACACGCTGATCATGCCGTCGCTGGATGCGGGCAACATCGCCTACAACCTGGTCAAGGCGCTGGGCGAAGGACTGATCACGGTCGGGCCGATGCTGCTCGGCGCCGCCTCCCCGGCGCATATCGTGACGCCGTCGATTACCGCGCGCGGCCTGCTCAACATGACCGCGCTCTGCGTCGTGGACGCCCAGGCGCACGCGGCGCGGTCGGGCGTCTAACCGCACGAAGCCAGCGAAGGACGATCATGTCGGAAAGCCAACATCAACTGGCGGAAGACCGTGACGAGCTGGAAGGCCTGTATGGCGCGACCGAAGAGGTCGTGCGCGAAATCAAGAAGGCGATTGCGGAAAACCGGCCCGACGCCGCCGCGGAGCTCATCAAGCCGCTGCACGCAGCGGACTTCGCCGACCTGTTCGAGAAGCTCAGCAACGAAGAGCGCACGACGCTGGTCAGCCTGCTCGGCAGCGACATCAACCCGGAGTTCTTCAGCTACCTCGACGAGACTGTCCGCGAAGACGTCATCGATGAGCTCGATACCGAGCAGCTCGCGACCGTCGTCAATGAGCTGGACACCGACGATGCGATAGACCTCATCGAGGACCTGGACGAAAAAGACCAGGCCGAGCTGCTGCAGGCGATCCCGCCGGAGGATCGGGCGCTCTACGAGGATGTGCTGCGCTACCCGGAAGACAGCGCGGCGCGTCTGATGGACCGCGAGGTCGCGACCGTGCCGTCTTACTGGTCGGTCGGGCAGACCATCGATTACATGCGCTCGGACGCCGAGCTGCCGTCCACTTTCTACGACATCTACGTCATTGGTCCGAGCTACCGGCCGATCGGGGCGTTGCCGGTCAGCCGATTGCTCCGCGCCGACCGGCCCGTTCAGGTGTCCGAGATCATGAACGCGGACCTGAAGCCCATACCCGCGACGATGGACCAGGAAGACGTGGCGTTCCTGTTCCGGCAATACGGTCTTGCTTCCGCGCCGGTGGTCGACGAAAGCGGCCGGCTGGTCGGTGCGATCACCGTCGATGACGTCGTCAACGTCATGGAGGAAGAGCACGAGGAAGACATGCTGAGCCTCGGCGGCCTGCGCGAGGACGACTTCTACGAAGCGGTGATCGGCACGACGCGGGCGCGCTTCTCCTGGCTTCTGGTCAACCTTGCCACGGCCATTCTCGCGTCCCTTGTCATCGGCCTCTTCGACAAATCGATCGAGAAGGTGGTCGCGCTGGCGGTGTTGATGCCGATCGTCGCGTCGATGGGCGGTAACGCGGGCACGCAGACGCTGACCGTCGCGGTCCGGGCGCTTGCGTTGAAGGAGCTGACGGCCGCCAATGCGCTGCGCATCGTGGGCAAGGAGATCCTCGTCGGCGGCATAAACGGCATCTTGTTCGCGTGCCTGATGGGCACCATTGCCTATTTATGGTTTGGCAACCCCTTGATCGGCGCCGTCCTGGCGGCTGCGATGGTCATCAACCTCCTTATGGCGGGCCTTGCGGGCACCATCGTACCGCTCACGCTCGAATGGTTCGGTATCGACCCGGCGATCGGCTCGGCGGTCATTCTCACCACCGTCACGGATGTGATCGGCTTCTTGTCCTTTCTCGGGCTCGCGACCCTTGTCCTGCTGTAGAATGGCCTGCTGTAGAATGGGGCATCGACGGCGTAGGGAGGGTGCCGGACCATGATCTCGAATGCGATGCGGGGCCTCGATTTCGGGCTCGGCGAGACGGCGGACCTGCTGCGCGACACGGTGCGCGGCTTCGCCTCGGACATGATCGCGCCGCGCGCCCAGGCGATCGACGAGAGCAACGCGTTTCCGCGCGACCTGTGGCCCGAGCTGGGCGCGCTTGGCCTGCTCGGCGTCACGGTCGAGGAGGAATACGGCGGCGCCGGCATGGGCTACACCGAGCATGTCGTGGCGATGGAGGAGATCAGCCGCGCCTCGGCGGCGGTCGGGCTGTCCTACGGCGCGCATTCCAACCTCTGCGTCAACCAGATCCGCCGCAACGGCACCGAGGCGCAAAAGCGCAAATACCTGCCGCGGCTGATCAGCGGCGAGCATGTCGGCGCGCTCGCCATGAGCGAGCCGGGCGCCGGCTCCGACGTCGTCTCGATGCGGACGCGCGCGGACAAGAAGGGCGACCGCTACGTCTTGAACGGCGGCAAGATGTGGATCACCAACGGCCCCGACGCCGAGGTGCTGGTCGTCTACGCCAAGACCGACCCGGCGGCGGGCAAGCGCGGAATCACCGCCTTCCTGATCGAGAAAGGCATGAAGGGCTTCTCCACCGCCCAGAAGCTCGACAAGCTCGGCATGCGGGGCT